>CAZHIZ010000028.1:0-22832 GCA_964532875.1 uncultured Caldithrix sp.
GGGCACTCGAGAACTGGACTGTGCCGATTCTACCCCAGCACCCTTCTCTTGACATTTAACTCTTAACGAACCATAAACGCTCTTCCCTACGAAAACAGATGCAAGATGTCCTCTTTCTCCAGATTCTTGAAAAAGGCACTATCGGTGGTAATAAGCTGCTCAGCTAATTTTTTCTTTCGTTTTTGTAATTCCAGAATTTTTTCTTCTACGGTTCCTTTGGTAATCATTTTGTAAACAAACACCTTCTTGGTCTGGCCGATGCGATGGGCACGATCCATGGCCTGGGCTTCCACAGCGGGATTCCACCAGGGGTCTAAATGAATGACGTAATCCGCTGACGTTAAATTAAGCCCCAGTCCGCCGGCTTTTAAAGAAATTAAAAAAATGCGCGTGTTTTCATCTTGCTGGAATCGATCCACCAATTCCTGCCGTTTTTTGGTACGTCCGTCCAGATAAAGATAAGGTAATTGACGCTCTTCCAGATTTTTACGCACCAGAGACAGGGCTTTGACAAATTGAGAGAAGAGCAATACTTTATGATTTTCATTGACGACTTCTTCCAACAAATCTTCCAATGCTTCGAATTTTCCGGAATTTTGTTTGTACTCCTGCTCTACCATTGCCGGATGAATGGCCAATTGACGCAAACGCATTAATCCAGCCAGCACTTTCATCTTCGAGCGGTTTAGACCCTGTTTGTCAATTGCTTTCAGAATGAGTGCACGATAATAATCCCGCCATTTTTCATATTCGGTTTGCTGATGAGAATTCATCGTGCAAAACAGGACATTTTCTACTTTCGGAGGCAGTTCTTTTACGACCATTTCTTTGGTTCGTCTAAGAATGAACGGGTAGATAATGCGTCGCAGTTGCTCTGCTTTTTGCTGATCTCCTTGTTTTTCAATGGCCGTTCCATAATGACGGGAGAAAGCTTGCAGTTGGCCCAGCATACCCGGATTGATAAACTGAAATTGAGACCAGAGTTCCGTAAGATTGTTTTCAATAGGCGTGCCCGTCATTACCAGGCGATGGCGCGCCTTTAATCGATAGGCCGCTTTTGCCGTAACACTAACAGGATTCTTGATTTTTTGCGATTCATCTAAAATCACGTAATAAAACGAAATCTCTTTAAGCAGATCAAAATCGCGCCAAATGAGAGTATAGCTTGTAATAATTAAATCGAATTGTTTAAAATGCTCAGGATCTTTGATTCGCTCCGCTCCGCTATGCACATACACTTTAAGCTTCGGAGTAAACACTGAAGCTTCCCGCTGCCAATTGGAAACGACCGATGTGGGTGCCACGATTAACGAGACAAGATTTTTCTTAATCTTTTCTTTCTGTAATTGTAAAAGAGCCAGTGCCTGTACGGTTTTGCCCAGGCCCATATCATCGGCCAGACATCCGCCCAATTCGTATTCATTCAAAAAAGCCAACCAATCCAGTCCCGATTTTTGATAGGGTCGTAATTGGCCCTTGAACTGTTTGGGCATTTGGACCGATTTGAGCTTTTTAAAATTTTTTAATTTTTGCAAATGTTCCTTAAAGGCTGCATCGGCCTGCACCTCACCGGAATCCTGTAATATTTCGTCGATTAAAAGGGCCTGACTTTTGGCAAGGCGTATGCGATTTTCGCCCGCAGAATGATCAGCAAACACCTGTAATAATCCTAATTTCTTAAGGATTCTATCGTCGATCTTTACGGCGGAACCGTCACTCAGTCGGATGAATCTTTTATTCTTTTTAAGGGATTTGAGAACGTCACGATACGACATGCGCAGTCCGTCGAAATCGATTTCCACTTCAAGATCAAACCAGTCCAAATCGGAAGAGACCCGTGAAATAATTTGAGGAGTAACACGGCGCACTTTTAACTGATTGAGCTTCTCTTCCCCGTAAATTTCAAATCCTTTTTTCGCTAATTTCGGCAGTTCTTCATAAACCCAAATTAAGGCATCCGTTTTTTTGGGCAGGACAAAAGAATCGGCACTTTTCAAGAGCTGATGTTCCTTCAGAATATCCAGAAACAAACTTTCCGCTTTTTCCTGCCGCTTTACCAAGAAATGACGCCCGTCTTCAATAAGCAATTCTGCTTTGCGGAAAGGCAAGCCCTGTACTTGAATAGGCTCGATGCCATTTTCCGCATCACTGTAAAAAAAGCTAACCGTTACACGCAGCTCGCCATTGGTCTCCGACAAGTAAAGAGCCTTATTGGTTAAAACTTCCGCTGTTACTATCTGGATTTCCGGCGGTAGGTCAACCCGGGCATTATTGGAGATCAGGATAGGATAGAGTTCGGTTAAAAATTCGCTGAATTCTTTCTTGGGAATCTGCAATCCTTTTTTGGCCGAACAAAAAGGCAGTAAAATTTTAGCGGACAAATTTTGTTTTACGGGATAAATTTTGAAATGATGGTAAAAATACACATAGCCCGAAGACAGCAATAAAAATTGATTGTTCACCAGAATTTTCTGCTTGCCCGAATCATCCTTTAAATACAGTTTAAGGGAAAATTCGTCCTCGCCTTTTTCCACTGTAAAATAAAGGTTAAAAGCATCTTTCAAAAACGTGATGGGTATCTGTTCTCTTCTGCTTTCCACATAAAAAAGGTTGGAATCGCTTAAATAATTTAAGATATGTCCATATTCGCTACCGTAAGGGAAATCGGCTTTCCCAAAGCCAAATGAGAAACCTTTTAAAAATTGTAAAGCGAGTAGTTCTCTGGAACTCGCTTCAATATCTTTCGATGAAAAGTCCATAGAATGAATATTAATGGTACGTTCATGGCCCAGAGTGCCGTCTTTTCTAATGTATTTGGCTACCGGTTCTATTTGCCAGGAAGAACGGTAAAAAGTAAGAAGAAAGACCAAACGCGATGTGTGCGATTCAAGCGGCGGATTTTTTTGCGGTAAAAGATCTTTCCAGCTTGCCATTAAAGAATAAGGCCCTTCTGTTTCTACACTGTCATATTCGAGAAGCGTAGCCACAATATGCTTACATATTCCGCCGTAGGTATCATGATAGGGGCAGGAGCACTCCACATATAAGGTTTCGTCTCGTTGTTTAACCCGAACCCGGTATGCCTTGCTGCCGTACACCACGCTTTCGACGCTAGTTTCGTTCCAGTTTAATAAGTTAACCCGTCCCGCGTTAAAATACTGCTTACCCCGATTAAAGATTGTTGTCCCGGCAATTCTTTTAAGATGGATAAAATCTATTTTCATGAAATCAAATCTCACTTGGCTTTAAATAAATGTTGTAATTTTTGCTACCGCAATATGGCGTTAAAAGGTCCGGCTTCATCAATCGTTTTATTTTTAATAACCAAGCCAAGAACAGGACAGGTGGCCTACTGTTGATTCCCCCGATCCAATTCATTCCAGATTAAAGCCGCCGAGCCCAGAATAGCCGCATCGCTTTCCGGTAATCCGGAAGGCAAAATTTTAACCTTATTCCGGTAAATGGGCAAAAGATTTTTTTCCATGTAATTTTTAGTGGGTACAAAAATGTAATCACCGGCAGCCGCCAGACCGCCGAATAAAATAATGGCTTCCGGGCTGAAATAAGCCACGGCGTCGGCCAGAGCTTCGCCCAAAATTCGTCCGGTCACATCAAAGGCCTCCAGCGCAACGGAATCGTTATGGCGTGCGGCATCGTACACCATTTTGGAAGTTAAGTCTTCGAAGGGAATTTCACGTAAAATACTTTCTTGATTATCCTCGGCTAAAATTTCAAACACCGTGCGGCGCAACCCCGAGGCCGAGGCGTAGGTTTCCAAACACCCACGCCGGCCGCAACCGCAAAGCCGACCGCCTTTAACCACAATTACATGTCCCATTTCACCGGCAAAGCCGTCATGCCCGTACACCAACTGACCGTTTACCACAATACCACTGCCTAATCCCGTACCCAACGTAATTTCGATAAAGTTTTTCATGCCCTGCGCGGCGCCAAATTGCATCTCACCCAAAGCGGCGGCATTGGCATCGTTGGTCAACACGCCCGGCAAACGAAAATATTCCTCGATCAGGCCGACCACATTTACAGATGACCACTGCAAATTCGGCGGGTCTTCGATTTTACCCGAAAAATAGTTGCCGTTAGGTGCACCGACCCCGACGCCGACCAAAATACTCCCCTGCGGCAAAGCGCTTTTTTCTTCTTCTATTTTGTTAAAAATCCGTTCGAATAAATCTTCCGCCGGTCTATCGGAACGCGTGGGAAAATCGAAATGCAAATAAATTTTAGCATCCCTATCCACAATGCCCACCTTGGTGTTGGTTCCGCCAATATCAATGCCGATCACTAATTCCTTTTTACGCATTACATTTTCTCCTTAAAAAATGATTGGTTATTAGCGCCTGTTAAGATGCGCGTAATTTCTTGCGTTCATTCATCAGCCTGGTTAACCGTTCCAGGGATTCTTGATTGTAATGAACCTGATATTTCTTTTTCAATGCGCTTAAAACCTCTTTACGAATGCGATTACGTTTATCGTTCTTTAATCGATTGATTACATAAATTTTGACTTTGGCAAAGGGGCTGTTTTTCCACAAACTACGGTGCCTGCGGTAAAATTCCCGCGCTTCTTTTTCCGTGACCTTAATCTTCGATTCGATGAGACGTTTCTCCCCGATTTTTTCCAGTTCGTGATGGTAGTAATAATCGATCATTTTGCGGTAAATGGGGTCCTTATCCAAGCCTCGCTCCACTCCGTCCCAATACATGAGTTCTTTGGAGATCAGCTTTTTGGCCATGATGCGCACATCATTGGCATTTTCCAACCGATAGCGATCGTAGCGATCCATGTCATTGTACGTATCGACAAAATCCTCGAGTGTCCAAAATCCTTTATCGTAAATTAGAAATTTTTCCTTCAAAAGTTGTGCTTTAATTTTAGTCTTATCCACAGTTCCGAAATAGCCTTGTCGTTTAAAAGCGTGCAGGAGAGCCGGAATTAATTTTGCATTCACTCTGTAATGGTATTTGACAAACAGAGAATCGATATAGCGCCGGATATGTTCGTTTTGCGCGCGGACTTTAGCAATATCGGCTAACTTTACCTGTGCTTGTACCGATCCGCCGGTTTTCTCTTTTTGTCGGGCCATCAACCTCAAAATGTAATAGCCGAATTCCGTTTTAAACGGCTTGGAAACAGGATGTTCCTCCGTCAGCGAGAATGCAACCCGTTCGTATTCCGGAGAGGCCATTCCGGCCGTTAGGTAAGTAGAAAGCACCCCGTCCTTCATGGCCGTATGCAGGTCGTTGGAATATTTTCGCGCCAACTTTCCAAAATTAGCGCCGTATTGCAACAACCGATAAAGGGAGTCGGCCAAAGGCTTGGAAGTCACCAAAATTTGCTGGATAGTTAAACGATACGGCAAATGTTGGTACAGCTCATTCAGTTCCTTTTTGTCAATTTTCGTTTTTTGCGATAAAATAAGCTTGGCCAGGGGCCCGTTGGGTTTGGTCATTTCGGCAATGCGGTGGGCCTTCATAGCCTTCAAAAACTCGGGATCATGATCCAGACTTTCGGCCTTTGCCTCGGCCAGAATATAAATTTCACCCATGTAGTAACGATTGATGTACGATTTAATCAATTGGGGCGTAATCACTTTATTTTTTTGAAATTCCTTACTAAATTCAAACGATTTGGCGACCCGTGTTTCTGGCACACCGAATTCCCCAATGGAGGCTACCATTACGGTTTCCGAAAGGGATGGTGCTTTCTTCTTCTCCTTTTTACATGAATCGAGAAAGATAATCGAAACCAATAAGAGTGTTATTACGGAAAATTTTATCACCCTGGGCATCTGCAACCTCCTTACAATCGATTGATGCACTTTTACGACCTCAAAATTAAATTTTAATACAATTTGTAATTTAAGTTTCAGAGGCATAAAAAACTACTAAAAATTTTGGAAGGCTTTATATACGAGCTAAAATAAAGGCGGATCCGCAGGATCCGCCTTAAAAAATCGTGTAATTGGATTTTTCCCCTTTACAATAAAAATACCCAAGTGACCAGCAAAAATGAAGGAATGAGAATGGGCAAGGAGAACTTTAAAATGTAACCAAAGAAACTGGGCATCGATACACCGGCTTCTTCCGCAATCGATTTAACCATAAAGTTCGGTGCATTACCGATGTACGTATTGGCGCCCATAAATACGGCTCCAATGGAAATAGCCGTTAGATATTTCAAGAACTCGGGATGCTGTTGTGCGATTGTGCCGGCGGCAAATGCAGCACGAACCTGTTCTTCCGTTAAGCCCAGTTTACCCAGAGCCGTATTAAAGAAGGTTAAGTATGTGGGAGCATTGTCCAGAAAACTGGATAAGGAACCGGTAATCCAAAAAAAGTGCCAGGGCTCTTTAACGGCACGAATTAACCCGGCCATCGCTCCGTGTTCTCCGGCCTGCAAAATAGCCAGAGCCGGAACGATGGTCATAAAAATGCCGGCAAACAAATAGGCCACTTCCAGAATAGGGAACCAACTGAATTCGTTTCCCTCGCGAATTTCTTTGGCTGTAAATTTCAAGGATAAATATCCCATGAGTAAAATCCACAAATCTCGGATTTCATTTTGATAGGTTAAATGAACGCCGTAAATTTTAAAGCCGCCCAAATGAACCACCCCGCTAAAGATCACGCCTAAAACAACACCCAATAAGAATAAAAAGTTAAAGGCACCTTCCAGCTTAATCGGTTCGGGAGAATCTTCTTTAGGCATAAAATTTTTATCGGACCGATAATAATAGGTATCCATAACAAAGAAAATGATAAGCAAAACACCGGCCACAAAGGACATCTCGGGCACCAGATTCAGCGTCCAAAAGAAATCCACGCCGTGCAAAAACCCCAGAAATAGCGGCGGATCGCCCAACGGAGTTAGACATCCGCCGATGTTTGCCACCAAAGCAATAAAGAACAGCACAATATGGGCTTTGTGTTTACGATGTTTATTGGCCCGTAACACGGGTCGAATCATAACCATGGCTGCTCCGGTTGTCCCGATCCACGAAGCTAACAGAGCACCGATTAAAATGAGCAGTAAATTGATCGGGGGTGAGCCTTTCATTGTGCCCTTCAGATAAATTCCACCCGAAATGGTAAACAACCCCCATAGCAAGATGATGAACGGAATGTAATCCACAAGGTAAATGTGAAGGATACCCTCCAGCGCGATCGATTTGTAAACAATTAGAAAAGGAATGGCAAAAAGCAAAGCCCAAAAGGCCGATACTTTAGGAAAATGGTGATGCCAAAAGCGCGGAGCCACCAGGGGGAACAAAGCAATCGATAATAAAATCCCGATAAAAGGGATGGTTGTCCAAAGGGGAAGCTCCCGTCCTAATTCGTGTTCTGCCTCTTCCGCATCCAGCCCGTGAGTTTCGGCGGGAGCTTTTTGCGCGGCCTCGACCTTCGTCGAATCATCTGCCATGACAATTGTTGGCTGTAAAACATAATGGGCAATCATCAAGGTTAAAACAATAAACAGGAAGCTCAAAATGGATTTTTTAGAGAGCATGATTTTTCCCTCCGTCGTAGAAATAAACCAAACGTTTCAGACCTTCTCAGAAATCCGATTCTCGTCTAAAATGGTACAAACTATAAGTAAAAACCATAAAAAGCGTCAATAAAAAGCGTTTGTATTAAATGTCTCGCCCTCCATCCTTACGAGACAACCCCCAAACGGAACCGGAGTTCAATATTTCATTCCCCCATAAAGATATTTGTTCAGGAAGGTAACAAACGATGGCGGGCAATAAATTCATTGAGCCATTCGTTAATTTCATCGCGTAAGGCCCGAAAAGCATTCATCTTTTCGATTTCGCCACCTTCCACAGCCATAGGATCGTCGAACGCGCGATGAATTTTCGTACCCCCGATTAAAATGGCATTTGCTTTCTCACGCGCTTCTTCCGTGGTGGTAATAATGATATCCCACTTGGTATGGATGAATTGATTAACCGACTTGGGTTTTTCTTTTGAAATATCAATACCAATTTCCATAAGCGCTTTTTTGGTGTACGGATTTATTTTTTGGGGACGAATTCCGGCACTAACCACGTCGATACGATTGAAAGAAATATGTTTCATTAATGCGGCAATCATTACGCTGATGCACGAATTGTTGGTACCTACTACTAATACTTTTTTCATTGTTCCCTCTAATCAAATTTTCTCCGTATATGCATACCCATAATTCAATAAAAATTACAAAATCTTTAATTACAATGCTATTTTTTTAAAATGGATCTTGAAAAATATTTTTCAATAATCTTAAAAAAAATTCTTTTTCGGCGCCTAATTCTTGTGTTTGATTTTCGTTTTAAACTTGCAACGCATGGCTTAAAATATTAAAATCCTTTGTTTTAAAAACAAAGGTTTAAAAATGAAGCATTTTTGGGAATCCAAACATTTCTCACTGCGTCATGCATTTTTGTTTATCGTTATTTTAAGCGCTGCGCGTTTTGTTTATTTACTGTTCATCCCCATTACGCCGCAAGAGGCTTATTACTGGTACTACATCCAGCACCCGGCTTTGTCCTATTTTGATCACCCGCCGATGACTGCTTATTCCATCGGCCTGGGTACATTGGTCTTCGGGAATACCGTCTTCGGTGTAAAATTTATGGCCGTTCTTTGGTTTGCCGGCATCAATTTTTTGTTTTTACAAACCCTCTGGCTGGCCTTTTTAATTTTCAAACCCCAGCTCTCCACCGAAAAGATCAGTCACTACTCTTTTCTCGGATTAATTTTATTTAATTTGAGCATTTTTAGTCATCTGTACGCTATAACCATGGTTCCGGACACACCGCTGCTCTATTTTTGGCTATTAACTTTGCACTTCTTTTTAAAATGGTTGCAAACGCAGCAACGCAAATGGTGGTTCTGGATGGGGCTGGCCCTGGGTCTGGGAATGGTTTCCAAATATACGATGATCGCAATCGTACCCGCCATTTTCACCGTTCTTTTGCTTAAAAAAGAATTGCGCCGCTATCTGCTTAGTCCCTATCCCTATTTAATGCTTGTAGTCATGTTCATTATTTTCAGTCCCGTCGTTTTGTGGAACGCAAGCCACCACTGGGCCTCTTTCGGCTTCCAATTTAGTCATCGCGCCGAAAAACTAAAACCGTTTACCGATAAATACATTATCCAACTTTTCGGCAGTCAACTTTTTATTTTAACCCCGTTACTGTTCGGTTTTTTGACGGATTTTGTCATTCGCTTAGGCAAAAATCGTTTTCGTGATTTCATCCCCACCGTGTTATTTTTAAGTGGGTTTTTCATAATTGCAGGGTTTTTGTACATCAGTTTGAAAACCCTGGTAAAAATGAATTGGTTACTGCCCGGATATCTGGGTTGGATTTTAGGCGCGGTTCTTCTCTTCATTGTCCAGGGCGGAAAAATCAATAAATGGATTAAAGCCGGAAGTTATTTTTCGTTATTTCTGTTGATAGCGGCCTATCTTATTCTTCTCATCCCCAATGTTCCTTTAGGTGAAGGCAACACGTGGAGCGGTTGGCGCGACGCTTCGCAGAAAATTTATCGCTTGCAACAAAAAATGGGTGGCAAGAAAAGAACCTTTATTTTTGCCAATTCCTACAAAAGTGCTTCGCTGCTCAAGTTCTATTTACCCGACCATCAGGACACATACGCCCAAAATATTTACGGCCGACCGGCCCTCCAATTTGATATTTGGGGTACTCCCGATTCGTTAAAAGGCAAGGATGCTCTTTACATTTTTGATGATCGCAAAGAATACAAAAACGATTTGCAATTTGTGCGGCAATATTTTGACACGGTTTTTGTAAAGGCCACTTACCGATACACATTTCTCAATCGCTGGCATACCCGAACCATTTATTGCTACGAAGCAAGGAATTACCATGGACAACGTTAAAATTGCGCGGTTCAAACGTCTCGTAAAGTTCGGCATCATCGGTACCAGCGGCCTTGTGGTGAATAATTTCTGTCTGTGGTTGTTTTACAAACAGGCGGGATTGATGTTAGCGCTGGCCTCGCCTTTGGCCATTGCCATTGCCATTTTTAACAATTTTACCTGGAACGATCTCTTTACCTTCCGCGAAAATCGCCATCGGCGCAAGTACACCTATTTTCATCGTTTGGTACGTTATTATGCCTCCGCGGCTTTCGGCGGATTGATTAACTATGTAACGTTATTATCTTTGACGCATTTTCTGGGCTGGAGCTATCTACTCGGTAACTTAGCCGGTATCGGTCTGGGAATGATTTCAAATTTTCTTTTAAGCGAATTTTGGGTTTTTCGTTCCAAAGCTTCCTGAATGTGCCTAAATTTGCCCCTAATGACGGCTTCAATATTTGAAACAAAACATGATTTGTAAATGGGTTGAATTCCGTCCACCTGCCCTCTTTAAAAAGCCCGAAAGGTGCCGGTTTCACGAATTTCGACAGGATAACCTTTGATTTTTTTAGGAATTTTGCGGCGTAAATCGGGATGATAACGTTCGACAGAAACGATTAATCCGACCTTGCCCGCATCGGTCAGCCCGATGCCCACGGCTAAAACGCCTTCTAAAGCTAACCATTTTTTTTCATATTGGCGTTTGAGCGCTTTTAATTCGGGAATGGCTACCCCCTCCTTTAACTGGTGAATGGTTGCACGTAAAGGGTTAAGCGTAATTTAGAAATTTTCCATTATTCTAATTGAACCTGATACCTGAAAAGTCCTTGCTGAGGTTTACCCAGAAATGGGCCGAACAAAACGTACAGAGGTGCATCTCTCAATTCCGCCAACAGCACGATTTAAAAATCAGGTCCTTGCCCGCCCATTTAACCAAGTACTATTCAATCGGTGCCCTAATTCGTCATACGCGTTATTTGTCTACTCTTTGTTCGCTCAGGATCAAATTATTGAAGGATATCGACATTAAGTGCTGTAAAAACATTCTGAATACGATTGATGATGGTACTCGTATTACTTCCGGCAAAAAGCAAGCCTACGATTTGATTCTGTTCGTTTAATACGGCGGAGCCGCTATCGCCACCGGCACTCATATTACCGGCCATCAATTGATCGACAAAAACAGCCGTCTTATTTTCGCCGTAATTGACCTTTACCGTTACATCGATTTGCTCAATGCTCCCGGTGGTTAATCCCGTGGTGCGCCCGCTTTTCTTTATTGCCATGCCCAATTCCGCCTCGGCCACACCGGCAGGCTTCCCGATTTCCATGATCTCGTTAATCACATCATTGGGATTAATCGGTTCGGCAATGGCACAATCGACCAAATTATTGACGGCCGAATCTTCGACCCGATTAATGCGTGTCGTTGTCAAACGCGTTCGGCTGCCTATTAAAGCGGCAAAACCGTTTAAAATGGTACTCACGGCATTCCCGATGCTGCAGGGTTCTTCATCCTCTTCCCCTTCGAAACGAATGGGAATAAAATTACTCAACCGTGCAATAAAATCATCCGGAAATTTCCCGCCGTCGTAAACGCCGGGTTGTAAAATGGCATCGCCGATTTCCGCTTCATTACTGTTAGCCAGAACATGGTTATTGGACAGAATAAATATCTTTTCATTCTGGCGCACCAAACAGCCCAGAGTACCGGCCGTAATATTGATGTGTCCGATGCTTACGCCCCCGGGTGCGGGACGCACACGAGCCGTATGGTTCTGAAAGGCGAAAAAAGGCCCGTGCGGTTGTACATCGGTTGAAATGCCCTCAATGTTTTGCGGAATGAGTTCTTTTTCCTGGAGACGATGTTTGGCTACTTTCGTATCCACCGAACAGACAATAGCCAGTTCGTCCAAACGTTTACCGTTGGCATATTTAAACCCGATGCCCGTGGCTAAAACATGCGGTTTTTCATGAAGCCGTTTGCGATGTTGCTTAAGAACTTCGCGCACATCGTTAATATTTATTGACATGTTTCCTCCTCTCTACAATAAGGATACATGTAATTTTTCAGGAAAGCAAATTTTTGTCCCGACATGCTTAAATGCAAAATTTCATTTTAAGAACAGACATGAGCTAGACAGATTGCTTTCTTGAAAAGAAAAACAGCCACCGCTTTTTTAAACGACAGTTAAATAGGGCATCAGCAATAATCAGACGGCCCGCAAGTCCGGTGGTAATTTCGGCTTGTTTTGTAAAATTTGTTCGATCTTTTCCATGACCGTATCGGTTAGCAAAGGAACCGCTTGTAACGCTTTCATATTTTCACTTACCTGCTCCGGACGCGAAGCCCCGGTGATGACTGTGCTGACATGTGGATTTTTAAGACACCAGGCCAAAGCCATTTGGGCCATGCTAATACCCAAATCTTTGGCCACTTCGCTTAACTTGCGCGTTTTTTCGATCCGCTTGCGTCCTTCTTCCGATTCCAGACGTGCTCGTAACCATTCGTAACCTTTTAAACGCATACGCGAATTCGCAGGAATGCCGTTGTTGTATTTTCCGGTCAGAATGCCACTGGCCAAGGGACTCCAAACGGTTGTTCCCAAACCGATATCGCCGTAAAGATTTAGAAATTCCTTTTCAACCTTTTCACGGTGGAACATGTTGTATTCCGGTTGTTCCATTAACGGGGGAATCAAATGTTCCCGTCGGGCAAAATCATAGGCCGCCCGGATTTGTTCGGCCGACCATTCACTGGTACCCCAATAGAGAGCCTTGCCCTGGCGGATCAAAAGATTCATCGTCCAAACCGTCTCTTCTATGGGGGTGTACAAATCGGGCCGATGACAAAAAAGCAAATCCACATACTCGGTTTGCAAGCGCTTTAAAGCGGCATGAGTACCTTCCATCAGATGCTTACGCGACAGGCCACGGTCATTAGGGCCCTTTCCGCCCCAAAATATTTTGGTCGAAAGCACCAAATCCGAGCGCTTCCATCCCGCTTTTTGGATGATGTTACCCATCATGATTTCCGCCTGTCCATTGGCGTAAACTTCGGCATTATCGAAAAAGTTAACCCCGGCATCATAGGCGGCGGCCATGCAACGGTAGGCCGTATTTTCGTCCATTTGCTCGCCAAACGTGACCCATGCACCAAAAGACAGAGCGGAAAGCTGTAAACCCGACTTTCCTAAAAAGCGATATTCCATATTTACTCTCCGTTAATTGGTTTTTTACCGATAGATGCCTTAATGCTCGTTGGAATAAGTCAAAATTTTCTTAACACGGCGACGATGCCTTTCGGCTCCTCCGGGAGTGGTTAAAAAAACTCGCACAATTTCTCTGGCCATATTCTCTCCAATGATCTTCGCCCCAAGAGTAAGAACGTTGGCGTAATTGTGCTCGCGGGCGCTTTGTGCTTCTACTGTATTATTGCATTTGGCTGCCAAAACACCGGCCACTCGATTGGCAGCCATGGCCGAACCAATGCCCACACTATCGATCATGATGCCGCGCTGGGCTTCCCCTCGGGCTACAGCATCCGCCACTTTAAAAGCAAAATCGGGGTAATCGCAAGATTGGGAGGAATACGTACCCACGTCTATGACCGAATAGCCCATGGAACGTACAAAAGCCAGCAATTCTTCTTTTAAGGCAAATCCGCCATGGTCGGCACCCAAAACAACAACTTTTACTTCTTGAACTTCCGTTGGGTCCGGGCCTTTGGATTCCGTTTCCTTTTTTTTCACAAAACGCACACCCAGGTCTTTGGCCCGGTCAGCCGCATAGGGCGTAATAATGGTTTGATCATCAATGATCACATCCACTCCCTGACGCGCGGCTAATTCCACATCGTTTAAATTGACTAATCGTTTCATTGTTTTATCTTTCTTAGATGGCTTTCATGGTTTAAGAAGACTGCATTGCCCGTTTGCTTTTTCGATCTTAAGCCCTTCCAAAAGAGAATAACGATCGGTCTCCGGCAGCAGCCGGATATTCGATCCGTCAATTGCGGTAAAAGCGTACACACAAACACCTATTTACCATTCACCGCTTCAACCACTTTGCATTTTACTAAATTTTTACCATTCTTTTCAAGTAATGTATTGCCACGAAACCATTTTCGTGGTTGTTGTCTCGAAGTCTATTGCGCTTTGTACCGTTAAATGTTTGTTAATTCGCGGCGTAGTTTTTTTAAATAGGTAATCCTTTGATCTATCGATGGATGGGTTGCAAAATAGTGAAGTCCACCGGCCTTCTTATTCGTTTTGAAAAAATTCATTAAATGCAACGCACCACGGGTATCGAAGCCTGCGCTGTACATGAGCCGGAAGCCGTACTCATCGGCTAACAATTCATTCGCTTGCGAATAACGGCTTCGTAATAATTTTTTGAGCACGTCCTTGCCCAGCATGCCCATAGCCGAGCCTGTTTTAAGCACCCGACTTATCGTATCCAACGAAAATGAAGTTATCATGCGTTTCAGGGGATGCTTTAAGATAATATGAATCATTTCATGCGCCAGCACAAAGGCCAAAGCGTCCGGCGCATCAGCCAAATTTTTAACCAGTGCATCGGTAAGATAAATAAAGCCTCCCGGCAGGGCAAAAGCATTTAATTCGTCCGAGACTAAAATTTTAACATGAAAATAGCGCTGTTTGTTTTTAACCCGCTTTTGCAGGCGGCCCAAAATGGATTCGATTAAAAGTAATTCCATTGCACCTTCGAACAATGCCGATTGCGATTCGATTTCCCGCGATAAAATAACCCCCAGCTCATATTCCGCCTGCAATGAATCACGGGAATTTCCGCTTAACGTTTTGTACAAATAGCGCCCGCGGTACCAGGATTTTCCCACTTTTTTGCCTAATTGATAAAATAGATTGCCGCCCATTGACCCTGATCCTGTAAATTAGAAACCACCTGTGACCTGAATCAAGCGGTTCGTTTCCAAACTAAACTAAGTTCCATTTTCGCCGAACAATATAATGATTTAATCAAGGGGGTGCCATAGTTCAATGCAAAAAGATTTAATCTTAGTTGTCGATGACAACAAAATGAATATTCAACTTCTGAACTCTATTTTGAGTAAAGAAAATTACCAGGTTATTTCCACTTTAAACAGTGAAAAGGCCTACGAAATCGCTGAACGTGAACAGCCTGATTTAATCCTTTTGGACATCATGATGCCCAAATTAGACGGCTTCGAAGTTTGTAAAATTCTTAAAGCTCGGAAAGCCACCAAATACATCCCGATTATTTTTCTCACGGCACGTAATGACGAAGAGGGAATTCAAAAGGGATTTCAATTGGGGGCGGCCGACTACGTGACCAGACCGTTTAATCGTGCTGAACTGCTGGCCCGCATAGCCACCCATTTGCGTTTAAAACACAATCACGAACGATTGCTGGAACTGGAACGGCAAAGCTCGATTTTAGCTATGGCCGTTACCGCCAATCATGAAATCAATCAACCGCTAACCGTGTTAAGCGGAAATTTGTTTTTATTAAAAGAATCGCTGAGCGGCCAACAATTAACGGATCAACAACTCAAATATCTGCAGCGTATGGAAAACGCCATCGTGCGCATCAAAAACATTTTGGCCAAATATCGCAATGTGGACAGTATCCATTTCCAAAATTACACGGAAGATACCAAGATGGTGGTTTTCGAAGACTGATTTTTTATTTTCTCCTTTTTCTTATTATTTTTTGCAGGTATTTCTTCTTATTCATTTTTGCAAATCCAGGCGAACAAGTCTTCACCATATTTCCAGATTTTGGCATTGTATCGGGCTAACCTTTTTAATTGCAACAATTTCTTTTCTGTTTCATCGGTCGTTAAACGCTTCCGCACTTTTAACAGAAGAATTAGCATCAACGTATTAAAATAATCCGCTCCCTGTTTTCGGGCATTTAGTAAAATCTTTTTATCGTCGGAACATACCGCGCAGCCTAAACGCCTGGCCAGAGCAACCACCTGAGCATCCGCCTTCATTTGAGCTTCGACGGGCGGCACAACTTGCACGCCTTCGATGCCGGAAGAGCCGATTTCACGAAAAACGGCGGACGGAATTATTAAGTCCACTTCTTTGGTCACATATTCCAATAATTCCAATTTGGAAAG
The DNA here is from genome assembly GCA_964532875.1 of uncultured Caldithrix sp. Taxonomy (GTDB): domain Bacteria; phylum Calditrichota; class Calditrichia; order Calditrichales; family Calditrichaceae; genus Caldithrix. The sequence goes on from CAZHIZ010000028.1 coordinate 16,023, forward strand.
ATAAATCAGAGTACTGGAATCGATCACTGCCCGCCGCAATGTTTTTAATTTGGAAAGATCAATCTGCACCTGCCGATTTTTGCGTTCCATTCGCGTAACCCGCATATTTTTTTGTCATCTAAAATTATGTATTTTTGCTTAAATTAAAAATAAAACATGCGTTAAAATTGGAGAGTGTCTCATGCCGATTTACGAATTCTACTGCCCGCAGTGCAACACGATTTACAAATTTTTCAGCCGTACGGTTAATACGGAAAAAATACCGCAATGCCCGCGCTGCAAAACCGTCACCCTGGAACGCCGCGTGTCCACTTTTGCCACTTTATCACACGCCCATGATGAGTCCACAACAGACGATGAATGGGCCGGCCTTGACGAACAACGCCTGGAGAGGGTCATGGAATCACTGGCCAACGAAGCGGAACATATTGACGAAAATAATCCGCGGCAAATGGCAACATTCATGCGAAAATTTGCCAGGGAAGCCGGCATTAACTTTGGTGAAAGCATGGAGGAGGCCATTCGACGGATGGAAAAAGGTGAAGATCCGGAGCAAATCGAAGAAGAATTGGGAGATGCCATCGAAAACGAAGATCCGATTTTATTGAAAAGCTTTAATAAAATAGCCGCCCGGAAAAGGCGGCCGAAAATAGATGATCAGTTGTACGATTTATGAAAACCAAACGCTTTAAGCAATTGAAACCTGCATCTGCGGAACGGCACCGAAACGTCGTTCTCTGGAATGAAAGGCGGCAATGGCCCGCGCCAATTCATTTTCATCAAAATCGGGCCACATTACGTCCGTAAAATAGAACTCGGCATAGGCGCATTCCCACAATAAAAAATCACTTAAGCGTTGTTCCCCGCCCGTGCGAATCAATAAATCCACATCCGGTACCACCACGGGACAATGCATAGCCCGGGCCAGGTACGTATTGAACCTATCCCGTGAAAAATCACCCTTTTCGGCAGCCAGACGGGCGGCACGAATCATGATTTCGCGAGCAGAATAGTCCACGGCCAGGCGCAAATGCAATTTTTTCCCGTGAGCCGTTTCCCGTTCGGCTTTTTCCATTTGCGCCACCAATCGTGCATCCAGGCGGTCTCTGCGCCCGATAAAACTCATTCGCACACCGTTCTTAATGCTATTCTTGGTTTCGCTTTGCAACTTTCTCTGTAAAAGCTGCATTAACATATTCACTTCCTGCTGCGGTCGCTTCCAGTTGTCCGAAGAAAAGGCGTACAAAGTAAGTGTGGAAATACCATAATCCGGGGCCACTTCAACAATACGTTTAACCACTTCCGCTCCCTGTCGATGCCCCCAAAAACGGGGACGTCCGCGCTGCTGGGCCCAACGGCCGTTGCCATCCATGATAATGGCCACATGTAAAGAACTGTTGGTTTCGGACGATGAACGCGTACTCAAAACGAATGGTTGTTTCATGGGCTTCCCTGTTAAAATTTGTTTTTGTTAATAACGGATGTTTTATGTAATTTAACAAGTAAAGAAACAATAGATTAAGTATTCATAATTTTTGTATTTAACGATTTGTTTGGTACAAAACATGAGCAAATGATGAGAAAATTTTAAAGCGGGTAATGGAAAATAAAGAAAAGATAAAAACGTATCGGTTCGGTGCATTTGAAATCGATTTACAAAATCGACAATTGAAAAAAGACGGCACCGCCATAGCGTTAAATTCCAAATATTTTGATGTCTTAACTCTCTTGGTGGAAAATGCTCACCGGTTAGTTTCCAAACAGGAGATTTTCGAACAAATCTGGCAAGACACCATCGTAACCGATTCCGCGCTGAGTCAATGCATTAAGGATATTCGCAAGGCCTTGCAGGATGATGCGCACAATCCGCGTTTCATCAAAACGATTGCCAAACACGGTTACATGTTCATCGCCGATGTTCAAAAGGAAGAGTACCCATCTTCAGAGACTGGTTTGAAAAATGCCGACAGACGGCCTTACAAATTTCTGGATTATTTTACCGAAGGCGATCGCTCCCTGTTTTTCGGCCGTGAAAGCGAAACGCAAGTATTACTCTCCAAAATTACAAATCATCGCAGCTTTATCATTCACGGGAGAAGTGGCGTCGGTAAAAGCTCCTTGATCCGCGCCGGATTGCTTCCCACTCTCAAACAAAAGGGACACCAATCCTACATTATCCGCAGTTTTTTGGACCCGGGCGAGGAAGTTCTGCAAATTTTACATTCATTTCTGCCCGAATTTGCGGGGCAAAACGAGCCGCAAAAAATCCGAAAATTATTGCGTCAATTAAATGAGCTGCGCGGCAAACGTTTAATCGTTTTTTTCTTCGATCAATTCGAAGACTTTTTCCTGCAACTTAAAAAGCCGCAAAAAGAAAAATTTCTTAGCTATTTGCAGCTCTTTTTCCAAAGTGATGTAACCTGTTTACGCTTTGTTTTTGTTCTGCGCGAAGATTTACTTTCCGAAATGAGCTTTTTCAAACCGGCCATTCCGGAAATTTTCCATCATGAGTTTCGTTTGCTAAAACTAACGCAAAGGCAAGCCATCGATGCCGTTCTGAAACCCGCACTTGCCGTCGGCTGCCCTTTTGATCCGCATTTGGCCCACCAAATTTTAAATGATCTAAGCGGCGGTCAGGAAGATATTGATCCTCCTCAATTGCAAATTGTTTGCGATGCCCTTTACGATAGCCGGGATGCACAAAAAGGTATTACGTTTGAAATCTACGAAAAGCTGGGCCGAGCTTCGCGTATTTTGGAAGGGTACATGGAACGGGTGCTCAATCGCTTTCCGGATGCGCAGGCGGAAAGGGCGAAACAAATCTTAAAATATCTGATCGACGCGGATTTTCAGCGCAAAATTTTACCGCTCAGTGAATTATTCGAGCATCTGGTCAATACCGAAACTTCCAAAGATTCCGTCCTGAAGGTCATTAATGAATTGTCCGATGCCCGCCTGGTTCGTCTCAGCCGACAGGACGGGAAAAACTGGATCGAATTGAGCCATGATTTTCTGGTACCGAAAATCAAAGAATGGATTACGGACGAAGAACTCAAAATACGCCGGGCCCGGGCCATGTTGCAAAACGCCATGGCCAATTACACCAACCACAATTTGCTATTGGACGAAGACGCCATTCAAATTTTATTACCGTTCGGAATTCAATTACAGCCCACCGCAGATCAGGCCCATTTCATGGCCAAAAGTATGATTTTCCGGCGCTATGTTTTGCCGCAGTGGCTAAAAGCCATCAGCCCGCAACTTCCGTCCATCATTGCACAGGCCATGGAATCCGGTGATCCGGGGGTTCGCATCTGCGCCCTGGAATCCGCATTGGACATTAGCGATCCGTCGCTAAAAACATTGTTGCATCGGGCGGCCCTGTGGGATGCGGATTTTAACGTGCGTAAAACGGCCAGTATCATCTTCCTGAAAAATTTTGGAAGTGAGGCTCAAAGGCTTTTAGCTCAGGGTAAAAACCACAAAAAAGCCGGGCTTATTCGGCGGGCTATCAGCCTTTCCTTTGTGCGTGACTACGATATTCATCTGGTTTATTTGCGCCGTTTACCTTTGATCATTGCCTTGCTTGTCGTCTCCGGACTCTTTTGGGTGCGTATTTTCCGCAATCGTAAACAAATAATCCGCGAAATTGTGGGTTCAACTTTAGGCGCCACCTCTTCCGGCGTTTTAATCGGTACCATTTTAGGCGGAACTTTAGCCTATTTACGCCACACCCCGACCTTTGAAACCGTTACTTATTTGTTGGCACTGATTTCATTGGGTGCACTGGCTTCGTTTTTCGGTGGATTGGGCATTAGCACGGGATTGGTTTTAATGCGCCATGTTTCGTACCGGCATAGCCGCTGGTGGATGGTTGTAGGCGGAACGGTCGGCGGTTTTCTCATCGGGGCCTTCATTAATATTATCGGGATCGATATTTTAAAGGTGCTTTTCGGGCAACAGCTCATTAAAATAACGGGGGCTTTTGAGGGGGCGGTTTTGGGTTTCTGGCTTTCGTTGGCTTTTGCTTTTGCCGAAGATAAGGTTTCTTCGCGGCTTCTAAGAATTTCAGTCGTGGCTTTTGGGGCCATGATCGGGGCTATTATGCTTACCTTTTTTAAAGGGAATTTATTCAGCGGGAGTATCGCAGCCATTGCCCGATCGTTTTCCAATGCGCAAATTAATTTGCAGGTGCTGTCTTCCCTTTTCGGAGAGGTAAACTTCGGTTTCTTTTCGCGTTTGATTTTGGGATCGTTAGAAGGTTTCCTTTTTGGAGGCTTGTTTATGTTCGGATTTGAAGTGTTCGCAAATCACGTTTCCAAAGAAATGACTGAATAGTGAATTTAAGACCACACTAAGGCCCCAAAATCTCCCGCAATAAACGCCGTGTGCTCGGTGTTAAAAGGGCCTGCGCCAATTCATCTTTACCAAACCAGGCCGCCTGCAGGGCATCATCTCCCGCTTGTGGTTTCCCCCCGATAATCGTTGCCCGATAGTCCAAAATCACATAATGGAAATTTGGGTTGCCGTTTTCGGGCATGATTTCCACCACTTTCACCAAACCTTCGGGACGAATTTCCACATTCAATTCTTCTTTCATTTCCCGCTTCAAGGCCTCTCGCAATGTTTCGCCCCAGCGAACCTTACCGCCGGGAATAGCCCACTCGCCCTGTGCGGGAGGATTCTTTCGTTTTACCAAGAGGACTTTATTCTTTTCTATGATGACGGCGCCCACCGCCACTTTAGGCCCGTCCATCGGCATTTTCGAATTTTTCATTGGTACAAACAAAATTTCCTACGCTCTTCCAACCTTTTTCCTTCTTCTAATCACCATTGAATAAATTTTGCCATTTCGATTTCAGCAACCCCATCCGCAAGACATCCCGCGGCTTTCCGTCCAGCCAAACTTCCGAATACAAAATTCCCTCCAGCTCAAAGCCGAATTTGCTGTTCAAATTAATATTTTTAATATTAGTATCTAAGGAATGAATGTAAATTTTGTTAAAATCGAGCCGGTTGAATACATAATACAGGAAGAGAAAAGTCGACAACTTGCCGATGCCCCGATTCCTGAATTCGGAAGCGCCGATGAACTTTTTCATTTCCAGTTTTTTGTTACTCTCATCGATATTCTCCGCTCCGATGATGCCCACCAAATGTTCCTTTAAATACTTAACGGCAAAATATTTTCTCGTGGGGCTGTTCAGCAGGTAATCACGAAGGGGCCCCACTTCTTTTGGGAAAAAACGAATGAAAGTTTGCGAGACTTCCCTTTCCTTCAGCCAATGGCTAACGGTTTCGATCACTTCGCCGTTGTGTAAGGGTTCGATATGAACATCTTTCAGAATAAGTTTTTGTTCCCTTTCCCAGCGATCACGAATATCGCCGATTTTAAAATTTTCGCGATACGAGCCATTGTTTCCTTCCGGCGTGTCCTTTTTAAGAACATGATCCAATAATTGAGTCGAGACTGCAATAATATCCGTCGCATCGACCCCGTAATTGACCAATTCTTTGTAAAAACTGTGGGTTACCAATTTTAGAATTTGTTTTAATTTGATTTTTTCCAATTCTGCGCTTGTCGGATTCTCTTTAGCCATGATTTTACTTTTACCCCGCCCTTTTCAACATTTGTTTATTTTTTAATATAAGATATGTTTTCGAATCGAACAAACAATGCTTTAGCGCAATAATCGGTTAAATATTTTTTTACTACCCTGAAGAATTGCTTAAATTCGCCGATTTAATACGTATGCTCTTTCCCGTATCGAATTTCTTATCGATAAAAATTTTGTGCGCAAGGGCATAAAACAAAACACAGCAATTAATAACTTTGCGTTGTTAACCAAAACTAACGGAGTTGTGCTCATGGAAGAAAAACGGCAAAAAAAAGTGATCAACGAAAATATTCTCACCACGAAATCCAATTTAAAAGGAATTGCCGGTTTTTTAGAATTTCTACTCAGACGTTTTCGTAACGGTGCTTTTTTAGCCGCCTTAACCCCTTTGTATTTAGTCGGTATTTTGGCCATGGGTATTTCTGCGACACCCGGGCTTTATGTCTTTTTTTGGATCAAAGAAGCAACCGTACATTGGCTACCCATCTGGCATTATTTGGCTTTAGGTGTTACGGCTGTGGCCGCCTATTTTATGTACGGTTTCAGCTTAATATTTGTCATTCCCTTTTTTAACTTCATTTTACCCTTTCGCATCAAACCGTTTCGCGGAAATTACTTTTCGCTCGGCGTGGTACCCTGGTACATCCACAACGCTTTAACCTACATTGTACGTTACACCTTTCTGGAGTTCATTACGCCTACTCCGCTGAATACCCTATTTTACCGAATGATGGGCATGAAAATGGGCAAAGGCGTTCATATTAACACAACCAATATTTCGGATCCCGGGCTCATCGAAATCGGTGATTACGTGACCATTGGCGGTTCGGCCCACCTTATCGCCCATTACGGACAAAAGGGCTATTTGGTGCTCTCTAAAGTAAAAATAGGAAACGGGGTAACCATCGGTATGAAGGCAACCATTATGGGTGGTGTGGAAATCGGTGACGGGGCCATGATCGGACCCCACGAAGTGGTTCTACCCAAAACCAAAGTGGAACCCCATCGCCGGCCACCGCAAACCAAGGGTATCGTTACCTCGTCTCAGGTTTCTGCCTCTCAAACTGCGATTACGGAAACGGCTTAACGCTTGAATGGAAAACAGTTGAATCGTTTAATGGCAAAATGCCCGTCGAAAGCCGGATTACGTTTTCGCAAAAAAATGAACTCTCAAGCGGTCTGTGTTTAAACT
>CAZHIZ010000028.1:22932-27531 GCA_964532875.1 uncultured Caldithrix sp.
GAATTTTACCCACAATAAACAAGTCATTTTATTCCAAAAAATATTTGCGCAAAAAATTTCATCCGCCGATGAATCGGCGGGCTATTCTCACCTCGTCCCCGACGGGACGAAGAATGAGTTAAAAAGTTACGAAATCAATTCCCAGCTCCTAATTCCCGGTTCCAAATTTATTCTGCTACTGCGAAAGCAATTACTACCACCATCAGTTGCCCTTCACGGGAAAAATTCTCCTAAGGATTCCATTTCTCCCAGCGTTCCAGTTCCACTTTTACATTTCCCACAAAAACCTTCATCTCAGCCCCCAACGGAATGCGACGTGCATCATGCGTAAACCAGCCTTTGTAGTTGCCCGTAACCCCGGCAATGCCTTTTAAATGGAACATGCCCTGCACAACATAAGTTTGAAAATACCGTTTCAAAGGCTTAAAGTAGATCGATTCGGGTTCCTGACGAAAGTAAATATCCACGGGACCGACACGGTCGTAAATAAACGAATACACGCGGAAGGAAACATTCTCACGCGCATGTGCACGCGCAAAATAGGTTAATGAAATGCCGTCGTACATGTAGTGTTTTAATTCCATCTTTTTTTGTTTGATGACTTTAGTCGAATCCAGCGGATCGTAGATTTGCCAGGTCACCGTATTACTATCGTAATTAAAACGATAAATCATTCGATTTATTTGCTTTCCGTTTTTTTCTTTAACCACATATTCCACCGGACGATACAGAGAATCGACCAGGCAACGATAGCGATTGTGCAAATTAACAAAAATTAAAACGGGGTTACTGTCCATTTTCAAATCGATTTTGTACAGTAGTTGCCCTGCGATACGGACAGTATCGGTCAAATGCATTTCCAGAGTTCCCAGACGGATGAAAGACCAACGCACCCGATAAACCAGTTTTTCACCTATCTGCCATTGAAAGGCATCGGCACCGTAAAGGGCGGTGTTCGTAATGATCGTTCCAATGATTAAAATAATTTTTAGCCATCGCATAAAATATACCTGCTAACAGAGTACCTGTTTTTTAATTCAAATTAATAAAAAAATCGTTATGACTAAAAATTTACTTTCCATTCATAGCTTTACGTTAAAGAAGGGCGGGAAAAAGTCGAAAATTCCTTATGATTCATTTTATGATCGATTGGTTTATATGGTAAAAAATATGCGGCCTTCCGGATTATCCCAAAAGGCCAAACCTTTGCTTCCGCCGATTTTGCTTTTCCTGATTTTGGCCTTGATTATGAGTTTGATTTGGCTTCATGAACGAGAACAAAGTCGGCTTGAACTGCGTGAACTTACGCATGTCATGAGCCAACAAGTTGCCATTCGGCTGGAAAACTGGATTAACGCACGTGAAGCGATCAGCAAACTTTTGGCAAAATTGTGGCCCACCGATTACGCAGATAATCCCACCAAATTCAAAAGATATGCCCAAAATATTCTCAATAACTATCCGGGCTTTTTAGCCATTAATTGGATCGACAGCACCTGGACGATTCGCATCGTAAATCCGGACGATCCTAATCGCACGGCGTTGGGCAAAAATTTACACAAACACCCCTTCCCCACCGTTCAGCAGACTTTGGAAAAAGCGATGGCCACCGGTAAAATGGCCACCACACCCCCTATTCACTTATTACAAGGTGGTAGCGGTATCGTCTCGTACATCCCGGTATATGCTTCCCAAAAGCATTTGCTGGGTTTCATTAACGTGGTTTTTCGTATCGATTCGCTTATCCATTATTGTTTAAATGACGCCTATGTGAATACGCATTTCGATTACATCATTTACAGCAATGGAAATCGTCCCATCTTTTGGAAAGGCAATATTCCCCGCAATTTTGTGGATGCCGCTTCTTACAAGGCCAGTGCTCCGGCCAAAATAATCGACCAAAAGTGGTTGGTCACCTTGTTTCCAACACCCCAATTTATTCATGAAAAAATCACCACCGCTAATAACCGAAATTTTCTATTTAATTTACTGTTTAGTTTTACCATTGCCTTTCTAATCTGGATATTGTTGTTACGAAACCGCCGTTTGAAACAAAGTGAAGATCATTTCCGCACGCTTTTCGATTCTGCCAGTACGTGGATCCATATTCTAAATCCGGACGGAACGATTTTAAATGTAAACCGAGCATTTTTAAACGCAACCTCGCGTACCAAAAACTCCGTACTGGGTAAAAACTTTGCTGATTTTTTAAGTGCCGACTCCAAAGCTTTATTCAAAACCATTTTGGCCTCATTAAACGAAAACAGACAATTTCAGGCAGAACTTAGGTTCCAAACCGACAGCGGCGCTTTACGCCATCTGGACTGCTTCGGTGCGGTCGTCCATGATAAAAATAACAAGCCGCAATTCATTATTTTGCATGAAATCGATATCACCCAACGTAAATATTATCAAAATAAACTGAATGAAAGTGAAGAAAAATATCGCGCACTGTCCGAACAATCGTCCATTGGTGTTTATTTAATCCGCAACCGGAAATTGATTTACACCAATCCCAAGTTTGCACAAATTTTCGGTTACGATTCACCGAAAGAAATTATGAATTCAAAGTCACTTGATGATTTCATTAAAAAAGATGAGAAAGAAAAAGTTGACCGGGCCTTGCGCGAATTGTTACGTGGGCATGATAATGAAATGCACCTGGAAATAACCGGCAAGAAAAAAGACGGCAGCCCGGTACACTTGGAGGCATTCGGGCATCGTATCGTGGTCAATAATCGCCCGGCTATTCTGGGCACCTTCATTGATATTAGCGAGCGGGTAAAACATCTGGAAACCATTCGCCAATTATCCAAAGCAGTGGAACAAAGTCCGGTGGCTACGATAATTTCCGATATGAATGGAATTATTGAATATGTGAATCCGGCATTTAGCAAAATAACCGGATTTAAGGCCCACGAAGTTATGGGGCAATCTTACAAAATCCATCAGGGGAAAGATATCGATGAAACAATCTATCAAGACATTCGACGAACGGTAATCGAAGGTAAGGTCTGGTCGGGAGAATTTAAAAGCCACAAGAAAGATGGAGGGCAGTTCTGGGCACGATGTGTAATTAGCCCGTTAAAAGATAAGAGCGGCAAGATAATGCACTTATTAACCAGCATGGAAGACATTACCGAGCAAAAGCAATTGGAAAACGAACTGGTGCAAAAACAAAAAATGGAAGCCATCGGGCGACTGGCTGGTGGTATTGCTCACGACTTTAACAATTTGCTTACGGTTATTAACGGATATTCGCAACTCATTTTGCACACCCTGCCTCGCGAAAACGCTCTGTATCCCAAAATCGAACAAATATTTCAGGCCGGTGAACGCGCCAAAAATTTAACCAGTCAATTATTAGCCTTCAGCCGGAAGCAAATCCGGCAACCTTCTCCCATAAATCTGTCTCTTTTGGTGCAAGATATTGAAAAAATGCTAACCCGTTTGATCGGAGAGGATGTACAAATTACTTGTTCTTTACAAAATGACCTCTGGACAATTGCTTCGGACAAAAACCAAATTGAGCAAATTATTTTAAATTTGGCGGTTAATGCCCGGCAAGCCATGCCCGATGGTGGTAAACTAACCATTAGCACTGAAAATATTTTTACAAATGAGGCATTAATAAAGCAATATCCCGAAATCAAACCGGGTAAGTATGTGCGCTTATCCATTGAAGATACGGGAATAGGCATGGATGAAGAAACGCAAAAGCATATTTTCGAGCCTTTCTTCACAACCAAACCCATGGGGCAAGGCACCGGACTGGGCTTGGCCACGGTTTACGGGATTGTCAAGCAAAACGAAGGCTACATTTATGTTAACAGCGCACCGACTAAGGGTACCAAATTTTGCATTTACTTTCCGGCGATCGAAAAAAAAGCTCAAAATGATATTCAGGAAGCCATTTCGGAAACGAAATTGAAAGGAGACGAGACCATCTTTTTGGTGGAAGACGATCCTTCCGTACGCGAATTAACCTTACGCGCTCTCAATTATTTCGGGTACAAAGTGATCGTTTCTAAAAACGGTGAAGAGGCCCTGAAGCGATTCAATCAAAATAATATTCACGTCGATTTATTGATCACCGATGTTATCATGCCGGGCATAGGCGGTAAGAAGCTGGTGGATTTATTGCATCAGCACCATCCGGATTTAAAAGTTTTGTTCATGTCGGGATATTCGGAAGATCAGATTTCACGTAAAGGCATTCTGAACGGATCGATCAACTTTATTCAGAAACCGTTTGCCCCTATTGAGCTGGTCAAACAGTTGCGCCGCATCCTGGACCGTTAGATGAAGCATTATTCATTTTAAGATAAGGGACAATAGTTAAAGGGTGAAGAGTACACAAAATGCCTGAGTGTTCATTTCTTTCGCTGAAAGCGTAATCCGGCCTTCGACGGGCATTTTACCATTCAACGATTCAACCGTTTTTCACTGAACCATTCTACCAAATTCATTCCATTGGCTTGGTTTCCGAAATAAGGCCGCTACGGGTTAGCAGTTTTTTAATCTTACGTTTTTCCTGAGCAATTCTAAAGAAGGAATGAACCGGTTCAACCCCGGCCCCAATGATCAGTCCCGTTACAA
>CAZHIZ010000028.1:27631-30069 GCA_964532875.1 uncultured Caldithrix sp.
AGCAGCATTAACATCAGTTTCGAATATTCCAGGATGCGATTGATGATAGTGGCAAAGAGCAACATTAAAAAATAAATGGTCAGCACTTGCGAAGTAAAAAAGGCGGATTTTCCGCTGACGGTTTGCGCAAACGCCTCCTGAGCAAAAATCATGCTTAATAAAAAGCTTAAGATCAAAAAATTGGCTCTAAACATAAATGAACCGCTGTTTTTTAAAACGTTCGAGGTCTTCTTGAATGAAAGGGTCTTGTTGCCATTTTTTTAAAATTTGCGTGGATTTGGCAATCAGACGTTCCAAAGGAAAATTATCGCCGGGACAATAAACGCGCCCGCGTTGCACGGCGCTGTGCGGCACGACATTTTGTTCGGGAATGGCATACAACCATCTCCACAAAGCGATCAATCGCGCTCCGCTTTCCAATTGCGCCTCCGTCGGGCGATTCTTTAAATCCGGTACGTCTTTACGCCGCGATTGGAAATGGCCAACAAAGCACAGGCCCAACGAATTGGCATTGGAAATTCGGTTACCGCGTGCCACGTGCCAGCCGACCGAATCCCAACGGCAGTAATGGTGATGCTGACCGTCACTGGTTATCACACTGTGAAAGGAAGGATCCAGGCGATAACTCCCGCGAGCATTGCGTCTCTCCTTTTGCTCCAGCCGAACAATATCCTCAAAAGAGGCCCCAGGCGAAGTTCCGGAATGATGAATGACAATATATTGAGGATTGACTTTGCGCAGGCCATGTCCCGGTTTATCGGGGTACAATCCGCCCTGATAGGTAATTCCGATGCGTTCCCCGGGCAAGGTTTGCTGCGGTAAATTAGCCACAAGCATGTTTTGAAGACGTACTTTTTGCGCCTTTAACGCTTCCTGATGTCCTTTTAAAAAATTGATTAATTGATGAATGGGCTCACTGCCACCGGAAATAAAGATGCCCGACAGCAGCACATCCCACCACAACAGAGCCCCGGTCGGGACGAGTTTCAATTCCCGCAAAAGAGTAAGCTGCGAAAAATAACAGATGCCCACGCCCAAAACAATACCGGCGCTTTGCATGATGAAGGCTTTTTTGATCAAGCGATTTTTATCATCGGCCGTACCCGCAGGTAAATCGGCTAAGCGTAATAACTGAGCTTTGCTTCCCAGCCCCAGGCCAATAAGGGATAAAAAGTGATCAAAAAATTCCAGAATACGTTCCAATAAAACGGAGGCCGCTAAAAATTTTAACAAAACCGCAATGTACAAATCCACTACTGCCATGCTACTTCGCTTTTCTAACAATTAAAACGGACGCTCCGTTATCCGGACACCAGGCAGGAATTCTTGCCTTTAAACAGGAATGACACTAAAAATCGAGATAGCGCACCAAATCGTCCCGATCGGTCAAGTGGACAATCCACCCTTTGTACACCATTTCGGAAACAGCCTTTTTCATGCGTTCAACGGGAACCTCGTGGCGATGGCAAAAATGCCAAATATCCGTGGAAGAAACGCTTATTTCCAGTAAGAAGAGTTCTTCCAGAGTTAAATCCTGATCGGTTTCCACTTTTAAGCGGATTTCTTCCTGCAAATATTCCAGGCCTTTGGGTTTAATATGGCGAAAAGTAAACCAATAATTGGGTACGTCTATTAAATCGCAGATGGGAAATGAAGGCGTTTCGCGAATGAATTCCCGCAAAAAATCCACGCTCACCAAATAGGATTCGTCTTCCTGATCATCTTCCCACAAATCGTTCCAAACGGCCTGGTCTTCCTTTTTCAGCCATTCGAAGAAGCGTATCTCGCTTTCCGGCAAACGCACCAGCGTATTTCCGCCAAAATGTTCGATGATACGTTCCGCTTCGTCCGGACGCATGGTTTCCAATTCTTTTTCACTAAACTGAATATATTGTTTCTCTTTCTTTTGCGCGTCTTTTTTTTCGATGAGCGCCTTGATGTTCATCTTTTCCACCAACCTTCTGCTTGTTTAAAGTGGACCCACGGGTGGTTCGTTGCTCCACCCTGCTGTGAGAAATTTAATATCAATCGGGCCCATTGCCAAATTGTGTTCGCGGGACTCAGCGAATTTTCTCTTCCACCTGCCGAATAACCGCATCTCGCAGGCGCTGCGCTTCTTCTTCTAAGGTTGCACAGGTCTTGCGCATCTCATCCACAAAATCCGCATCCTGAATTTGACCGAGATTGATCAAAACATTAAAAATTCCGCCTTTTACTCCGTTGTAAGCCATCAGAGCCCCCACGCCTACGTCGGTAATGGAATTGGGGTTGCCGTATTTAACAACGACCTGTGCTATCTTTAATGCTTCTAAACTTTGTCTGGCGGTATTCAAAGGAACCGCAACGGCTTGTTTCAAGCCTTCCTGTTCGGCTTCGAATTTTTTCTTTTTTTCTTCGAGAGTTTTGGAAGGCAGACGCCGCGCTTCCATGTAGGCATT
>CAZHIZ010000029.1:0-23424 GCA_964532875.1 uncultured Caldithrix sp.
AAAACAACTCCCATCATGGCAATGGCAATGATGAAAGGCCAGCGGAAGGAAAGTAAGAATGTCCAGAACAAAGAGAGCAAGCCGGCTTCGCGATCGCTTTTGGCCGCAAAATAGCGTTGAATCATGTACTGGCTGGTACCGCCGCTGCCTTCCAGCGTAACCTTAATCAAGTAAAACAAAATGACAATGCCAAATAAATTGTAAATGGAATAAGCGGAATTGGCCGGTAAATTTAATTTCCAATGGGGAATAACGCTGGTCCAGGCCTCCTTGGTGGTTGCCAAAGGCATAAAACCGCCGTTTTTTAAGGGCACCGAAACATTAAATACCTCCGGCAAATGGAATTTGGTAAACGCCAAAATAATGATGTACATGATGGTAAAAAAGATCAACGTCCCTTGAAAGACATCGGTCCAAACCACCCCGTACAAACCGCTGGCGACCGTGTAAATTAAAGCCAGGCCGATCATAAGAGCAGCCGCCCAGAATTCGGACGAAAGCCCCCAAAGCGGTGGGATGGCTAAAAATTCGCCCACAAATTTTCCCGCCCCAATGGCGAAATAGGTAATCATGGCAATGGTAACAACAATCACGGAGATGGCTGCCACCAGACGCGCCACATCCCCCTGTTTGTTCTTACCGAATCGAAAGGTCATCCACTCGGCTAAAGTCATGACCAGGGCTCTGCGATTCCATTTGCCTTGAAAAATCATCAAAAAGGCCATAATCAATGTCACACCGCCGCGAATTTCGATAAAAAAACCGCTGGCACCCAGGGCAAAGACAAAAGCCGTATTAATCATGGTGCCGCTCACATCCAGATTGGAAGCCATGCCCGAAGCACCTAAGGCCCACCATGGCAATCCGCGCTCGGCCAAAAAATAGGAATCAATACCGCTGGAAGCTTTCTTTTGAAAATAAAGTCCAACGGCTACCATACTAATCAAATACAAAAATACAATGATGTAATCGACCAGGGCCATATATTCTCCCCATTACATTCGAAGGTTCAGATCGTTTTGCGTCATTTTCTTTGTGTTTAAACTCGATTTGTCGTCAAGCTGAATATTTTGAAGACGAAAATCTGCGTTTAATAAAAAAAACCGGCCACCCCTTTTCCAAAAGGGATGGCCGGAAAAGAATCGCTCTTTATTTCATGAGAACCATTTTGCGAATGGCTGTGAAATGACCGGCTTTTATCTTGTAAAAATAAATTCCGGAAGCAACTTTATGGCCCGCGTCGTCTTTGCCGTTCCATTTTTGGAAATGGGTTCCGGCAGAGGCCAGCTCGTTGTCGATCAAAGTACGCACTTTTTGTCCCAGAACATCGTAAACCGTCAGAGTAACATGAGCAGCCTTGGGCAAGGTAAAGCTGATCATCGTCGTCGGGTTGAACGGATTTGGATAATTCTGTTTCAAAGCAAACTTGGTCGGCAGAGACTTGGTTTCGGGATCAATGGCCGTTAACGAAGTGTACGGATCGGTTTCCTGATCGGATTTCACCTCGGCATTGGTCCACGTATCCAGAGGCATATTCCACGGATTGATGGGGAAACTACGTGCGGCATCCTGACCGGCAAAACGCACACGGTAGTTAAAATTACCGAACCCGGCGGGTTCCAATTGCCAAGTATCGCCATCACTATGAGAAATAAAGGCATAGCGATAGACAAAAGCATTCCAGGCCGGTTCCTTAACTTCCAACGTTCCCGAATAAATCATGTCGCCGTCCGGGTCGGTTAACTTAAGAACGCGCATGTTGTCCGAATCTTCCCAACCCTGGGTAACGGCAAAGGCGGGTTCTTCGCAAATCCAATAAACGGTATCTTCACCAGCCGTAAAAGGAATGGGCTGCAAATTGGGATCGGCCGCGGGTTTCATATCCACATTAAAGGTAACCTTTAATCCCGTACCCGTGGGCACTACCCAATCCGGTTGGACATGATCATAGTAATCCGGATCGATTTCCTGATCGTCCTTACCTTCAAATTGAGCCATGCGGTTTCCACCGCCGGTAATGGTGGGACGTTCCCAACCATCGGCCCAGGTAACGCCGTTAACGACCGGGTCTTTCTTGTAAACCCAGAATTTGTAGTACAAAGGATCACCAATACCGAAATCCGTGAACGGTACGTTCAGGAACCAATTCAAGGGATTGGTTAAATTCTGATTCATGTGCGAAAGCGCGGCATCATCCGAATTCCATCCGTTAAAACTACCGCGGACGTGCACGGAATCCACACGCGGATCAAACAAACCGACCTCGGTTAACACATCCATGTTCACGCTGAATTTTACATGGCCGTTGGCCTTGATGGTTACCACACTGTCGTCATCAAAGTAAACCGGCGGAACCGTTACATCCGAATCGCCGACTACCACGTGCCGATTGTCGCGCGTTTCCCAATTGGTGGCATTAATGACGAACTTGTATTCGTAGGTCGCTTTGGTCGGAACTTTGTACGTAACCGTGTAAATGCTGTCGCCGTCATCGTCGGTCATGTGCGGGGCAGCGGCAGGATTCCAACCCTGAAACGAACCGGCCGCCACTACAAAATCGCTGGCCGGATTGAAATCGCCTTCCAGCGTTTTTACACGCATGTTCACGTTTAAGGTCAACATCACCGAATCGGTGCTGACAGGCGGATTGACCACATACGGTTCGTTGTCAAAATAAACGGGGAACAAAGCCGTATCGGACGTAACCGTAATGCTGCGGTTCGGTTGGCCCTGCAATTCGTCACGTCCCCAGGCACTGCCTAACAAATATTTGTATTCGTAGCTACCCGGCGCCACTTGTAAGGTGGTTGTGTAAACCAGATTGCCGTCATTATCCTGCAAAATCGGTGCATTGGCCGGATCCCATTGCGGGTCGGTAATCGTTCCGGTTACGCGAACCGTATCTTTGTCCGGATCAAAAGCACCTTTTTGAGCCCAACGCGTCATATTGACGTTCAGCATCACGTTTACTTTACCGGTGGGAGCCGGCGTAAAGGGCACTTTTTCCACGTTGTTAAAATAGACCAGATCCAAATTCATATCGTCGTTGCCCACGGTTAAGGAACGATTAGGTTGGCCTTGCAATTCATCATTTCCCCAGGCATCGCCGATCAAATATTTGTATTCGTAACTACCGGCGGCAATGTCCAACGTGGTGGAATAGATGTAGTTCGTGGAATCGACCAAATCCAGAATGGGAGCATTGGCCGGGTCCCAATTGGGATCTACCAGATTGCCCGTAATACGGACATGCTGGGTCATGGGATCGAATTCACCCATTTGAACCTTGACTTTCATACTGAGATTGAAAGTCACTTGCGCCGCTTGCACACCGGCAAATGCCGCAAATACAAGCAAAAGCGTTAGTACGGTGAATTTTTTCATTCTTACCTCCTTAAATTAGGTTGACTTAAATCCATTGACGGTTAAAGTTTGCACTAACATTATCAGGTCGTTACACCTCCTTTCTTTTTTAAAACATCTAGACTTCTGCAAAATTAACCTGTGGCTGTCATTCTGAGGAGTGAAACGACGAAGAATCCCCTGTTTTTATTTAACTTATGAGATTCTTCGCTTCGCTCAGAATGACAAATAATGTAATTTTGCAGAAGTCTTTTTTAAAACATCAAAATAAATCCAAACGTATGTACATCTCCCAAATGTTTGAAATCCTGAAAAGAATAATCGATACGTAAACTGAAGTTGCCGAATTTAGGGGTGTGGTAACCGGCGCCCAGGGTTAAGCCTTCTTCGCGGTCGCGCATGAACAAAGACTTAAATCCACCCCGTAAAAACACGCGTTCATTAAACAGGGCCAATTCGCCGCCCAGGTTCATGTATTCGGAATTGTCGTTGGGATGAGCCGCTTCTACGGCCAGGGTCAATCGTTGGCCTTGCAAGGGATGGAAATCGCGCGCCAGGCCGATTTGCAAACGAAGCGGCATTTCGTACCGTTCTGTTTCGTAATAGGCATTCAAATTGGAATTATCGCCGTGAATATTGGGATTGGGATCGTGCTGAATGAGCAGATCGTCGCCGTGCATTTGCATTTTGGTGCCAAAGTTGCTAATGCTGGTAGCCAATCGAATGCCGTAAAAAGGCGTAATGAACATGGTACCGATATCCACGGCCACTCCTTGTGCCGCCGATTGGGAAATACTTTCGCGCACATATTTAAAATTGGCTCCGATGACGAATTTTTGTGTCAGATGGCGGGCTATGCTTACGCCCACAGCGTACATGCCGGCCGAAAAATAGTCACCCGTTCCTTCCGGGTTGTTTGCCGTGGTTACTTCCATATCCCCCATGGTCAGAGCGGTCATGTTAATGCCCACTGTTCCCAAAAGCCCGGCTTTGAAAATGGCCCCGATGTAATTCAATTTAATATCGACGAACCAATTGGTTTGCGTAAAAATGAATTGATTGCGAGGCACGTTGTCAATTCCGGCCGGATTCCAGTACATAGCCGAGGCATCATCGGCTATGGAGGTAAAGGCACCGCCCATGGCAATGGCCCGCGGGCCGATTCCCATGCTTAAAAATTTACCGGCGGTTGTTCCCGTTTTGGTAACGCCCTGAGCCTGAATGACGGAAACAGCCAAAACGAGCATCAGAAAAACATTTAATCCTATTCTCATTGCGCGCACTTTTTTCTCCTTCATTTTCAAAGTCACTTGAAAAGCGCTTTTATTTAATGATCGCAAATTTACCGACTTTTTCACCGATTCCCGGCGCCTGAACATGGTAAATGTAAACGCCGTAAGAAACCGCCAAGCGGTCTTTGGTCAACAAATCCCAATAGGCCGTGCCGTTGTCCTCGGGATTATCCACTTCGATTTTACGCACCAATTCGCCGTTTATGGTAAAAATACGAATGGTACATTTGGCCGGCAGATGCGTAAAGTGAATGGAACGCGGCCCCCGACCCGAATTGTACGGGTTGCGCGGCTCCCAGGCGGCCGTGGCCACATAAGGATTGGGTACCACTTTAATTTTGCTCAAATCGCTTTTGGCCTTGCGTTTTTCGACAAAGCCTTCATGGGCTTTAAAACGGTAAACATCCTGAGACAGGAACGGCTTTTTCAAAATTATTTTTGCCGTGTCACCCACTCCCGGAATGCGTTGCGTGGAATCCGGAACACTGCTCAAAAAGAATTGCCAGGTGTACACCAGGGTGTCGCGTCCGTTAACCGTTTTGGGTTCCAGAAAGGCAATCACGTCGCGATTGGTTACCGGAATAATGCCGAACAGCGTATCCACGCCGGCGGAAAAAATACCGGGGCCCACCTTGGTCGTGTCCAAATCCACAAATACGAAATCCACAGGTTCCTTGGTATTCAAATTAATGACTTTAAAGTTCACCTCCTGGCTATCGAAAAATTTGCCCTCGTAAACGCCGGGTGTGGAGGTGGCCAATCCGCGCTCACCGAAAATGATTTCATAGTCGTTCAGGCGAAATTCTCCTTCCGGCCCCACACTTTGTGTTAGTTTTTGGAAGGTGAATGCCGGGATATTGGCATTTTGAGGTCGCCAGCCCGATAGTTTCTGATTGAGACCTACTTGATCTTCATTAATAAAATGCAGGCGGAAACCGTCCACTAACGGTTGCTCGAAATCGTTTCCGAAATGGGTGTTATCTTTTATTAAAACGGAATCGATCGTTGAATCGGTCAGGGAGTAACTGTAGGTTGTCAAGGTGTCCGGTTTGCCGTTCTTACCCGGCTTCAGGGTATCTTCAAAGGTGATGTAATAAACATGACCGTCTTGAATCTTATTGGGATCGATGATTTCGTAGGAGATATTGCCCGTGGAAGAACCGCTCACATGCTCGATGGTACCTAAAGTAGGAGGCACATAGCCCGCAGCGGGCGCTTCCGGCGTAACCCGAACCACATTCTGACCCAAAACGACCGAGCCATCCGGTTGCAAATTGACACGGATCGGACACTCAGTCGGTAAAATGCCCCCTGCCGGATAGCCGAAGTCGTACGAGGTAATGGCATAATAATAGGTAAAGCCGTTTTTAGCAGAGGAATCCACAAAGACGTGTTTTAGACCCGTATCTTTACCGAGATAAAAATGCGCCCCGTCGATGCCCACGGAATCCAAACCGGTAATCCCGTCGATTTTGTCGAATTGAACCAGCGGCGTGCGGAAGCGCAGCGTGCCGAAGGCATCCGTAATATCGAGCGGATCCTGAAAGGCCGGATCGCTGGCCCGATAGATGCGGTAACCCTCGAAATCGTAGGGATTGCCGCCGATTTTGTAAATGTAATTATCGTAAGACTGCTCGGCCAAATCGTCCCAATACAGCGTGACTTTGTTATCACCCGGTACGGCCGTTAATTTGGGCGTGACGGGTGCATTGGCAAACTGATAGTCGTTATTGTAGGTTTCCTGCGCCCGAACTTTCTTTTTTAGAACGGCCGCCTTACGCAATTTGCCGCCCGGATCGTCCTGTTTGGCATTGGCCAGAATAACGGCCACGGAAATCGGCTCGCGCTGACCGGCTTTAATGGGGAAGTAACCGGACGTTACCCACAAGTCGTATTCACCGGCCTGAACGGTTCTGGGATCGTAAAACTTACCTGGAATCATGAAGTCAAACCACAAGGTGGCATCGCTATTCAAATTTAAGCCGCCGGCCGGCGTGCGTGCCGAAGCCGAGATACCGATCTGGTCGGTTTCCGAGACATCCGTTTTGTCGATATCGGGCTCGCCCGGACTATCGGTTCCCGCGCCGGAGGTGGGCTTACCGTCCCCTTCGCCAAAGTCATTGGTGCCGGCAATTCCGTCGATGCCAACGTCGTCCAGCAAAGGATTCCAATCACCATCGTTATCGATGAAATCGTCGCGCCGTTCATCAATCATTTCATCAATGCCTTCATCGATGTTTTCGTCCACAGCGCCGTCACCGTCATTGTCTTTTCCGTCGGCGTATTTTTTACCCAGATCTTCCTGTTTCACATCGTACAAAATAATATTGGAACCCGGAACGCGATAGCGGTAATACGGCGCATCTTTCGCCGCCTGATCGATCATTTCCTGTGTTACGACCGGACTGTTGTCTTCGCCGTCACCGTCGTTGTCGATGTAATCGCGAAAGGCATGCCCAATATCGCTTTCATCTACCATAATCAAATTGATTTGCCCTTTTTGGATGGGATCGCTTCCCGGATTGGCAGGCCAGCGATTCCAATAATAGGTCTTGTTCTCCACACTGTCGAAATAGGAATCGGTTTTGGCCACATCCAGCATTTCCTGGGTTACCAGCGGGCTGCCGTCTTCGGCATTGCCGTTATTATCGATGTGGTCGGCATAGGAAACACCAACTTGTTCGCCGAAGGCAATGTGGGCGATGGTTTCGTCCACCAAACCGTTGTGGTTATTATCGATGCCGTCCGAATTCCGGGGATCGGCCGGGTTGTTCAAGATGTCTTCCGTTCCTTCACCCTGTAACATTTCTTCCGTAACAATGGGGCCGCCGGGCTCACCGTCGCCATCGTTATCGATGCGATCCACGGCATTGCCGGGTGTTTCCAGCAGCGCCACGCCCACAATACCCACCGGATCTTTCCCGAAAGTAGGCGCCTTGTTGTCCGCATCGCGACTCCACATGATGTCGTTCAGCAAATCGTACTCGGAAATATCGTCTTGTGAATCGCCGTCTCCACCGACGAAATCGGCAACACCCAGCGTAACGGCAAATTTGTTCAGATCCTTGGTACCGTCGTTGGTTAAAAAATGTAACAGGTACACCACATCACTAACTAAAATTTGCGACCAGGCCATGGCCCGTACGTCCATTAAAATACCCAAGCCATGACGCGTTAAATCCGTTGAATCCGGGAAATACTGGTAATTGTCGTACCGGTCGTCCGAAGCGCGGTAAAAAATTTCCTGGTCGGCATTGAATTTGTCCCTTCCGAAATAACCGTTCCAACTGCCGGGCCAACCCGGTTTGGCGCCGCTACCCGGGGCAATGTTCATTTTATCCGGCCAAAATGGCGGCCAGGTGCTGGGGTCCACACTGTTGGCAATACTGTTCGAACCCGGAGCAAAATAACCCGGGCAGGGTTCGATATTCCAGCTTTTGCCCTGATCCGAGGTTCGGCCGTTATCCACAATAACGATACGCTGTTGCTCACCGTTGGCATCGGTCACTTCGGCGCCCCACCAGATGGTGGTTTGAGCCAGATAAACTTCGCCCGTATTTTTGGGCCATTCGTACGGTGTTTCTTCGTAAATGGGCACCGCACCGGTGCGTCCGGTATGGCCGAAATTGAAAATGGTTGTACGGACATTATTTCCTTCCAACTGCGCTTTGCGGCGATAGCGCGGATCGCCGCGTTCTTTACTGGGCACATGATGGTTATTTTGTGCAAACAGGCTCTGGATGCTAAACATCAAAAACAAGACAAGCCAAAGTTTTAACACCTGCTTCATGAAATCACCTTTCCATTAAAAATTGAAATCGATACCAAACAAAACCCGTCTGGGCTCGGCATAATGCCATGGGTATTTGCGATATTCCGCCACCGTGTTGGGGCGTTTCGTAAAATCATCCGGTGTTTTGTCCGTGGTATAATCCGGTTTGCCCGTATCGGCAAATACATTAATCGGAATATGATTATCCAACAAATTGTACACATTAATAAATGAGGTGAACTTGTAACCTGCCACCTTAAAGGACTTGTGCAGTCGCAAATCCATGCTGAACTGGTTGGGCTTGCGTCGACTGTTTTTCTGCAATCCCCAGTGGATGCCGCGATCGGCCGTGTACTGAGTAATTTGCGGGGTGTAGGGCAAGCCTGTCCCGAAGCGGGCAATTAAGCTGGCTCCCCAGGTTTCGCCGCCAAAATAAAACGAACCGTTAATCAAATGGCGTTGATCCCAATCCAAAGGCAACAGAAAAAGCGTCGGTTCCAGATTGGAGCGAATGGCATTGAATTCATCTTCCGGAGAAGAATTGCTTCCTTCGGCCACTTGAAATGTGTAGCTGATATCAAACGAATAATTTTGGCTGTAACGTTTTTTCAAAACCAGTGTTAACCCTTTTACATTGGCGTAATCCTTATTAATGTACATGGAATAGGTTACGCGGTTGTACGTGATGTACAGGGGACTGGTGGAAATCCAATTACGCACATCGCGGTAAAAACCGGTTACGTCAATTTTAAAATCACCGAACAAACCTTGTTGCAAACCGATTTCGTACATCACCGTTTTTTGCGCTTTCAAATCAGGATTGCCATAGGGGCCGTAATACTGGCCCGATTCACCGACCTTGTAATAGCCGCCGTTAAACAAATATTGAAACGAGGGTATTTGCAAGAAATGACCGTAGGAAAAGTGAATGACGCCCTGCGAGCTGATGGGGTAAGCAATGCCCAGCCGCGGGCTTAATTGCATTTTGGGAGAGGCGTCTTTGTAAAAATATTTTTCGCGCTCGCTCAACGGTATTTTGTCCAGACCGGGACGCAAAGGGAAATAAATATTGGGATCCATCATGTCTTTGGGCACTTTGCCGTGCGAGTTGAAATAATCGAAGCGCAATCCCACATTAATAATCATGTCCTGAAATTCGATCTTGTCCTGAATATAGGCCGAAAATTCCTCGGGCCTGCGTGTGTAACGCGTGCGCCGTGCGCTGGTATCTGCAGGAACGGACGGTTGATAGGGCGAAATGATCTGCCCGCCGGCGTCGCGCTTGGCTTGCAAATAATAGTCGTCATAGTTCAGAACATACGATTTGTAGTCCACGCCAAATTTAATTAGATGATTGTCCGTAATCTGGCTGGTAAAATCCATTTTTAATCCGTAGGTGCGCGTCATGCGGCTGAAACGATGATTGTTGGTACCGGCCGTACGAAAGGCGTAAGCAATGGGTTGCAGCGTATCGCTGTAAACATAACGCGGGTCGTAGGGATTTTTGTACAAATACTCTTGAAATCCGTTTTGAAAAAAGGAGGCCAAAACCGTATAAAATGTTTTGGGACTCAACGTGTGCGTCATGGAAAACCAGGTGTTGTAGCTGTTAAAAAACTTCTTTACGTTACCATCCGGCTCCCATTTGTAACTGTGATCGTAATCCTGATAGTCTTTTTTGGAGTAGAGGAGTTCCGCATTAAATTTTAAGACCGGTAAGGGATAAAAGGTAATTTTGGTTTGGGCATTGTAGCGCCGGCTCCAATTCATGGGCACAGGCTTCCCGCTCATGGGCGGCACCACTTTGTACAATTTACCGTTTTTAGTCACGTAACGGGCGTCGGGATCGTTTTCTGCCTGAACCGGCAAAAGCGTATCGCCACTGGCCCAACTGCCGTCCGGGTTGTAGCGTTTTTGACCGTACAGATAGCCGTCATCTTTGTTGTAACGCAGATTGGCAAAAAAAGTCACTTTTTTGCGCGTCCAGGGAATCGGCCCGCTAAGGCTGGATTGAATATTGTACTCGGACAAGGGATTAAAATGATCGATGTAGTAAAAATACTCCGTAAAATTACTTAGATTATCTCCCATGTAGAATTTAATATTGCCAGCATAATTAGGCCCGCCTTCTTTGGTAACCGCGTTGATGATCCCCGACATGGCATTGCCGTACTCGGCATTGAAGGTTCCGCTGATAACCTGCAATTCCTGAATGCTGTTATTGTCCAATTCGATTCCCATGCTGTTGTCAAAGGCATCGGTTACCGATACGCCGTTTACCCAATAGGCAATTTCGTTACTGCGGCCGCCGCGAATGTGAAAGCCACCGCTTGCATCCCGCGTAACACCCGCCTGCAACTGTAAAATATCGGACATTTCCGTAACGGGTAACACTTTAATCTCGTCCGCGGAAACGCTGGCCTGACTGGCCGTGATATCTTTTTGAATCAACTTGCGTTTGCTTTCCACCACAATCTCTTCCGTGGATTCCAAAGTGCTTTCCTGCATTTTAAAATCCAAGCGAGTCGTCAAATCGATAGCCACCCGCACATCGTTCATGCGAATTTCACGATAGCCGACATATTGGACAATGAGAGTGTATTTCCCGGGAGGAATATTCAATATCACATAATTGCCGTTTAAATCCGTAGTCGAACCGAAAACCGTTCCCTCCAAATACACATTTGCTCCGGGCAAAGGCTCTCCGGTTTTCTTATCCGTTACCCGCCCGGCTATTTTTCCCGTGGTACCAGCCCATGTAAAGGTTGCTATGGATAAAAGCACCCCGATTACCACCAAGAATTTTTTAAGCATACATGCACCCTTTCATTTCTTAATTGGGGTTTTCCTGCAAATCAAATGATTTTACCAATTTCAAATTACGTTTTATTTTAACCTTCTTACGCAATTTCAATAAATAGGCTCGAATCAATTCCGTTTGATTTTCTCCTTTGTATTCTTTTAAAACGGCCGCTCTGGCCTGCTCGAACGGCATTGGTTGCGCATCCCGTTTGCCTTCCACGCGAAAAATTCCGTAATACGCACCAACCTTAATCGGACCGATGAGTTTGCCGATCGGTGCGTTCCACAATTTTTTCTTGATATTCCCGAAACGATTCCAATCGGAATAACCCAGCAAGCCCCCGTTTTGAGCCGACCATTTTCGCAAGGAATACCGTTCCGCCAGCCTGGCAAAATCGGCGCCATCCATTAACTTCTTTTTTAAACGCAAGGCCAACTGAAAATCCTTAACCAATAACTCCCGTACATTCATCATGCGCGGTTTGTTGAATTTAAAAATCTCCTTGCGATAGTAATGGCGCAGGGCGGAATCGGGAACTTGGGCCCGGGCCAAAATTTCCGCCCGTTTGAATTTGAGGTAAATATTATTATGCGCATTTCGAATGGCTTCACGCACCTCCGGCACTTGATCGTAATGCTTTTGTTGGGCAATGCGCCAAAGGGTTTCATTAATCAAAATACCCTTGACTGCTATTTTCAAATCTTTTATCGATTGAATTTTTTGTAAATGAAAATCCGGAACACGTGTCAATTCCCGGTAAAGGTAGCCCACGCTTAGCGGCTTCCCCCGATAATAGGCAGCCGTTTGCTTTATGGCCCGTGGAGAAAGCTCCTTTTCATCCTTTTTTTCTTTTAAAAGCGACCATAAACGATCCAGCCCGTCCGTCTCAAAAACCAATTCTTTGTCATCAAATATCGAATGCAAATAGCGAGCGACCGCTTTTTTCTTGCGCATGGTGCGTACCAGACGAATGATCTTTTCCTTTTTATTCAAATATTCGTTTTCGGTTAGAATGGGTACCCGTTTGCGATCTTCCACTTTAATAATGGAATAACCATGCGCCGTCTTCACGGGTTTTGAAATCTGGCCGACTTTAAGACTGTAGGCCGTATCTTCAAAAGCCGGATCCATATCGCCCCAGGTAAAATAGCCCAAATATCCGCCGTTGTTCCTTAAAGTGGAGTCCGTGAATACCACTCGCGCCAGAGAATCAAATGAGGCCCCGTGTTTCAATTCATCATACAGGTGGTCGGCTTCTTCTTTGGTTTTGGCATAGAGATGTCGGGCGGCAATTTTTTCATTCACGCGTAGAAAAGCCTGGCGTGCCTCGGCATCACTAACCTTTATTTTATCAAACACCTCAACCCCTTTTAAATAGCCAAGCGGCATTTCGCGGTCGGCCCAGGCCAATTCTTTTTTGTATTCCGGATTGTTGTAAATAGTCTGATTGTTATCGTAATGGCGCAACAGAATTTCATTAATCATATTGCGCAAAACACCTAATCGTAAATACAAATTGTCCTTTTGATAGGTGGCATCTAAATAATCGGCATAGCGCTTTTTATATTCCTTAAAAGGAATGGCATATTCCCCGACGATGGCCACCGTCTGATCATTTAGTTGCGGCTGCTTACGGCAAAAAGTAAACGTTAAGGCCAAAACAAACAGCAACGGGTAAACAAGGTATTGTATTGTTTTTTTTCTATTCATCTTACGTTAAATCTGTTTTAATATTAAACCGGAACAGGCTTTTACCGGGATGCGCGAGCCTGCTTTAATCTCGTAAACGGAACGGCTTAACAAATCCCGATAGGTACCGTTCCGTAAAAAATCTGCCGCCAACTGCCGACCTTGCGAGGCATTATTGATTAAAACAATAAGGCGCTCGTCCGCAAATTGCCGCGCGAATACCAAAAAATCCCGTGCATCATCCACACGCAACACCTTAAAATTGCCGCGTCTCAAGGCAATTTCCGTACGACGCAAACGAATCAATTTCCGATAGGCGTTAAATAAATCGAAGTCGAATTGCACCGAATCAACCGGTCGTGGTTTTTTACCCACAAAGGCTTTTTCCGGTTCATACACCATATCGTCCCAGACCATCGGTTTCCGGCAGTCCGGATCATCGCCCCCCCACATGCCTGCTTCGGTTCCGTAGTAAATCATCGGTGCTCCGGGATAGGTAAACTGAAACAGGGCGATTAGTTTCTGCCGACGTCTTTCCCGGGCATTGGGTTTGCGCACATCGTATTCGGGATTGTCCAAAGGGGAAACGTTCTTATCGTAAAACAAATCGGGATTGACTATATTCGATGCCAGGCGATCCGTATCGTGGCTGTCCATTAGATTTAATTGTTGATAGCGAAAGCGATAGGCGTAACGTTCATTTAACTTTTTTAAACCTTTTACAAATCGGGAAGCCGAAATTTTAGTTTTACGATCTACAAAATAACGCGTCATTAAAGCGGCCCATTGGTAGTTCATGACCCCGTCAAATTCATCTCCCTTTAACCAGGGAGCCGGATTCATCAGTTTGTTGTTTTTCCAGTCCTGCCAAAAAATCTCGCCAACCAAATAGGCCTGCGGATTGATGGTTTTAACCCGAACGCGGAAGGCTTTCCAGAAATCGTGATGAATCATTTCGGCCACATCCAGACGCCAACCGTCAATGCCGTCAGATGGGTCGCCGTCGCCATTGGGGTCCATCCACCGTTGCACCACAGCAAAAATATGTTGACGAATCGCAGGGATCAACCCGTGATCATCTTCTTTTAATTCCGGTAATTCCGGTACGTTCATCCAGCCCTTGTATTTAAACTCATCCTGCGGTGTATTGGGGTCGTCCCAAGAATAAATGGTAAACCAATCTTTAAATGGCGAATTCTGTCCTTTTTGGCGCACATCTTCAAAAGCCCAAAACGTCATGCCCACATGGTTAAATACGCCGTCCAAAATAATTCTCATATTTCGGCGGTGTGCTTCTTTGATCAATCGTAAAAACAAGCTGTCCGCCGTTGTAAAGCGCCAGGTACGCGCATCAAGGGGATTTTCCTTGCTAACTATTTTTCGATCCTTTTGGGGATTCGGCCCGAAATTATCATCCACATGGATGTAAGTGGAGGCATCGTATTTGTGCAGAGAGGGAGATTCGAAGATTGGATTTAAATAGATGGCATTGATGCCCAAATCTTGTAAATAATCCAATTTTTCCAACACGCCTTGCAAATCGCCGCCATAGCGCCGGCGTTGCACGTTGTAGGCAAAGCCTTTGCCATTCTGTTTTTCCCAGGGCTGCAAACGATACCAATCGGATGTCCACGGGCTAAGATGCCAGGCAGAGGTTGTGTCGTGCGGGTAGCTTCCGTAAAGTGATTTTTTATCGGGATCATTAAAAGGATTACCGTTGCGGAATCGTTCGGGAAAAATTTGATAGAAAACGGCATCCGCAATCCACTCCGGCTGCGGTTTTTGTAACACGGAATAATCGGAACGACACGAAGCCAAAAGAAATAAACTTAAAACAAAAATAAATGGTGTCGGTAACCAACGGGTCATGCACACCCTCGCTAATTTGCACAATCGACATTAGTAATACTAAATATAGTTACTAATTTTCACAAAAGAAAATATTTTTTTGATTATTTTCAAATTTTGTTGCCGTTTGCAGGAGGGTTTTACCAGAGAAGAAAAGATCACTTGTTAATAGTTAGAGCAAAGGGAAGAGAATCAGCCAATGGTTTCCCTAACAAAAAAAGGCCGCCAAGGCGGCCTTTTAAATTTGAAGATCGGTGCATTTATTTTTTAATGCCGGCGATTTCTTCGATCATGTCCGTGGTAATCGATTTGGGACGTTCAATGGCTTGACCTACAGCCCGATCCCAAACGATGTTGCTCAATACGCCGATGGCACGACCCACACCAAACATGACGGTGTAGAAATCATATTCACGTACGCCGTAATGCCATTGAATGACACCGGAGTGGGCATCCACATTGGGCCACGGATTTTTAGCTTTGCCGTGTTCCTGCAGAATCGGCGGAACCACTTCGTACAGCATGCTGACCAGTTTGAAAATCGGATCATCCGGCAAGTGCTTCAAGGCAAATTCGCGTTGAGCCGTGTAACGCGGATCGGTTTTGCGCAAAACGGCATGGCCGTAACCCGGAATGACCTGACCGGAATTCAAGGTATCCCAAACGAATTTTTTCAGTTCTTCTTTAGTCGGCAATTTGCCGCCCATCTTTTCCATTACGCCTTGAATCCAGCGCAACACTTCCTGATTGGCCAAACCGTGCAACGGACCGGCCAGGCCGTCCAAACCGGCGGAAAGAGCATAGTAAGGATCGGACAAAGCGGAAGCCACCAGATGTGTGGTGTGTGCGCTGACGTTACCGCTTTCATGATCGCTGTGCAAAATAAAGTACAGGCGAGAAATTTCTTCATAAGGATGGTCGATACCCATCATGTGGGCAAAGTTGGCACCGAAATCCAGATCGGGATCGGCCGGGATGGGGGTATCGCCTTTGTATTTCATCCGATAAATGTAAGCGGCAATTTCCGGTAATTTGGCCAACAAGTTCAGGGCATCTTCATAGAACGGATCCCAATAATCCATTTTGCTGATGCCTTCGTTGTATTTCTTCACAAAAACGGATTCCCGTTGCATGGCCAAAACAGCCGCCGAAAACATGGTCATGGGATGCGTATCGCGCGGCATGGCACGCAGCATGTCGAATACGTAATGCGGAACCCGTCGTCTGGCTTTGAATTCTTCCACAACATCTTTAATATCTTCTTCCGTCGGAATGTCCCCGGTTAACAAGAGATAAAAATGTCCTTCAACATAAGGCATTTCGGCGCCTTTTGGTTTGGGCAATTTTTCCAGCACTTCGGGAATGGTGTATCCACGAAAACGGATTCCTTCCATGGGGTCCAAATAGGAAATATCGGTTGTCAACGCTTTTAATCCGCGCATCCCGCCGTACAATTGACGAATATGGACCCGATCGACTTCCACATCTCCATATTCTTTCATTAGTCTGGTAATTCTTTCACGATATGAAGGAATTTTTTCGGCCAGTTTTTGCTTTAATTTGGACATAATGATCCCCTTTCTTTTAAATAAGGATTCTAAATATTTTATGAATGTGAGAAAGTATTATCCTTTTTCTTTTTTCTGAGTGCTTTCCGTGGCAGCACTTTCCGTCTTACTGCGATTATTTTTTTGCCCGTTCCCGTTATTCGGTGACGAATGTTTGTGTTTGTAATCGGTAATGTAAAAACCGCTGCCCTTAAACACCAATCCGCCACCGGCGCTGATCTTGCGCACGACGTTATGCCCGCCGCATTTAGGGCAAACTTTTATGGGTTCTGCCGTAATACTTTGAAATTCTTCGAATTCGTATCCGCAATCTTTACAAACATATTCGTAAGTCGGCATCGTAGAATTCTCCTTTTGTAAAAATCATTTTAATCCCTGGCCAATAAACTGCAAATGCAGGCCACATTAATAATATCATCAACGCTGCAACCCCGGGAAAGATCATTAAACGGTTTGGCCAATCCCTGAATAACCGGCCCGATGGCCTGAGCACCCGCTAAACGTTCGGTAATTTTGTAACCGATATTCCCGGCATCCAAATCCGGGAAAATAAAGACATTCGCCTTTCCGGCAACCGGGCTGCCCGGTGCTTTGCGCTCTCCGATGGCCGGAATAAGAGCGGCGTCAAATTGTAATTCACCGTCCACCAAAAGCTCCGGCGCCAATTCTTTCACCTTCTCCGTGGCCTGAACAACTTTGTCCACATCCTCATGCTTGGCACTTCCCTTGGTAGAAAAAGAAAGCATGGCGATGCGTGGTTCTCCGCCGACCAGGCGGCGATGGGTATTGGCGCTACTGATGGCAATGCTTGCCAGTTGTTCAACATCAGGATTGGGAATGACCGCACAATCACCAAAGGTAAATTCCCGGCCGTCTTTCAATACCATGACGAAAGAGCTGGAAACCGCTTTTATGCCGGGCGCCACGCCAATAACCTGAATGGCTGCACGCAACACATCACCCGTGGTGGCAATGGAACCGGCAACGCCTCCGGCCACTTCACCCTTGCGTACCATCATGGCCCCGAAGTACAAATGATTTTCCACCGCTTTGCGTGCTTCTTCCGGGCTAATCCCCTTATGCTTACGCAATTCGTAAAAGGTTTCGGCATAATCCGCCAACTTTTCCGAGGTCGCAGGATTTTGAATTTCAATACCGCTTAAATCAACATCATTTTGCTGAGCTAAATTCCGCAATTCTTCGGGGTCCCCTAACAAAATCGGTGTGACCAATTTATTTTTGTGTAGAAATTCGGCAGCTTTTAGGACACGAGGATCAAAGCCTTCGGCTAAAACGATTTTTTTCACATGCGCTTGCGCATTCGTTCGAATTTTATCCACAAAATCCATTTCAGCTTCCTTTCTTTGACAATTTCTCTATTAGTTTCTTTTGTACAAATTTTGTTACAAATTTTTCTATGTCGCCACCAAAGTTAGCAACATTTTTAATAATAGTCGAATTTAAATAGGTGAAATTTTCATGAGGCATTAAAAAAACCGTCGTAATATCGTCGGCCAATTGACGATTCATCAGAGCCATCTGAAATTCGTATTCAAAATCCGTAATGGCTCGCAATCCGCGGATAATTACTTTGGCTCCGACTTCCCGTGCAAAATCGACAATCAGACCGTCGAATTTGGCTACACTCACATTCTTGAATGGTCTAATGGCATCTTCAATCATTTCCATGCGTTCTTCCACGTTGAAAAACGGCTTCTTGGCCGGATTTACGGCAATAGTAACGATAACTTTACTAAATAGTTCCGAGCTTCGTTGAATTAAATCGATATGCCCTAATGTAATGGGATCAAACGTCCCCGGATAAACGGCTATTTTATGATCACTCATTTTCTTTTCTCACTAAAAAACTAATTAAACTTCTACCCATTTTTTTTTGAATCAAAACTTCGTACAAAGGACTCTGCACATCAATCGGATTGATTTTCTCATGCTCCAGGACCAACAAACTCTTGGAAGTCATTAGTGGGGAAGTCAATAGCGTATCGATCAGGTGCTGTAGTTCGGCATATTTAAACGGAGGATCCAGTAACAGAAGGTCGATTGGAACGGAGGCCTTGCGTGCAAAATCGATGGCGGTTTGCTTTAAGATCACATACTGGCTTTGAGGCACACCGACCGTTTTAAGATTATGCTTTAAAACATCGAGAGATTTGTTGGAACTATCGACAAAATAAACTTTCCGGGCACCGCGGCTTAACGCTTCCAGACCCAGGCTACCGCTACCGGAAAATAAATCGAGTACAATTTTCCCCTGAGGAAAATCCTGCAACACATTAAAAATAAGTTCCTTAACCCGGTCCGTCGTCGGGCGAATCGAGAGATCGTCACTGCTTTTTAGTTTTCGGCCCTTGTAAATTCCGGATATAATGCGCATTCACTCATCATTCTCACTTAAATAGATCCACCGTCAACTCAACTCGATAGTTCGATTTACTAAAATTTTTCTGGTTCAACGCCGTAAGCACAAGTTTGTGAATTTTTAAATTGCGATTAGCCGAAGCAAGCGCATTGATAAAATCGCTTACCCCGCGGTAACTTCCCACCGCCTGGAACACAACACGAACGCGCTTTAAGCCCAATTCCGCCGGAAATGTTCCCGCTTGTTGGAAAGCGGAAATTTTAACGGAAAACTGTTGACCCAGCATCGTTAACCACTGTTGCAGGGCAGCGCTGTCCGCTAATTTGCTGCCCGGTGTTTGCGCCGACGCCCCGCCGGCGATCTTAAGATGAAAAACCGCATCAATGGCTCCACCAGGCCACTCGTTCGTGGATATTAATTTTAGATTAGTAAATTGGGGGACATTGCGTAAATTTACGGTCACCGTTGCCAAAACATCTCTGTTTTTACAATGAATCTCAAATGTTAGTTCGTCGTTGTACAGCAAAAGGCTGGTAAGCTGGGCATTGTTAGCGGACAATGATTTTTGAATTGCCCCGATCAGACCGATATTGTAGGCATTGGCGCCGGCTAAAGTGGCAAAAAATTGTTTTTGTTTAGCTTGTAAGGGGTTTTCTGGTTGCGCCTGAGGGGTCGTTTTTTCTTGTGTTGTCGTTGGCTGGGTGGCCGGTGTCGTTTCTTTTTCCCCTTTACCTTTGAATACCAAACCGCGTAAGACAAAAAACAGAACAATGATTAAAATGACCACCAGGGCCCCGATAATGACGGGTTTGTAATTAACCGGAGCTAATTTCTCGTCTTCATAATTATCCGAAAGGGCATATTTCTTGGGTGGGGTTTCGGCCGGAGTTTCTTCGGCCTCGGATGTACCGAATTCCACGTACTCTTCTTGTTCTTCCGGTGCTTCTTCTTCCTCTTCTTCCAGAGCAGGTATTTGGGGGCTTTCTTCTTCTTCGAAATCCTGTGCTATTTCCGGAGGGGGAGTCGGCTGCTCCTCGTCATCCTGAGCACCGAAAAAAATATCGTCTTCCGGTGCCTGTTCTTCGCCGGCCTCCTCCTGCTTTTCAAACAAGTCCGATTCCAGAGACTCGGGCTCACTATCCAGAGGAGAGGCGGGGGCTTCCTCCTGCGGTGCCTGTTGTTCGGCTTGTGGAGTTTCGGCAGCCCTTTTCTCTTTTTTCAGCTTCTCGAAGAAATCTTCTTCATTCCAAAGATCATGTTCTGCCATCTCACCCCCCAATTTAATTACAAAGTGACACCGAACGCTTCAATGTTTTCGGACGGGAAACGCTCATTGCCCAATTGCGACTTTATCGACAGCTCCTGCAGATGCAAATCATTTTCCTTCAGCGCCTTGCGCAGGGGAGCTGTTATCAGGCGAGTTGCAAATAGCTGCAACTCTTGACCGACCTGTGGCAACTGGGAAAAAACGGAACGGATTCTCTCCATTTCGGATTGGATTATTTGTAAAACGCGCTCTTCGAAATGTTCATTTTGCATCCCGTTGCCCAGCGATTGAAGCGCATAATCGAAGAACAAACCATTCAGGTAAATAAATGTACTAACCTGAAAAGCATCAATCTGAAAAACCACCTGGTTTTTTTGTGCCTGCACAAACTCAAATCGGTTTAAATATTTTAAAATCGTATCAAAATCCAACAGAACTTTTCGAATTTTCAATGATGTTTTTTGGGCAATTTTTTTAATGCTGTCCAGAATCTTTTTTTGGATCAAAACAAAAACATACTCTTGATAGGTGCCGAACATGAACGAATGATCTAACTTAACCACTTTATACTCAGACAGCTCCCGTGCATTAAGGTTTTCCACTTCCCACTGCAAATGTTTTTGCACAATACGTTCGTCTAAATCCGCCGGTAAAGCGGCTCGTTTAACTTGCGCCATGTACATGGGCAAAGAAACAACGCATTCTTTGTCACTTAAATCGTTTTCCTGCACATAATCCGCTATTCGATCGGCTAGCAATTCCACTTTTTGATCATCTAACATGGCATTGAACTCAAACGGAAAAGGAAATAAGATATCCTGAATCGATTTCAACTCGGTCGAATCTTCCGTTTTCTGCGTATGCGCAAGAACGATTGAACGATTTGTGAAGGAAATTCCCAGAAATTCTTCCATAATGCTTCTTCAAAATAAGTAAGGGGAGAAAACGCTTCTCCCCTTTTTTACCCAAAACGATGGATTATTTTTTTTCTTCCCAGCTCTTGACGTCTTTGTAAATGTAGCCGAAATTTTTAATATTTTTGTAAAACACGCCGTAAACCCGAACCTTCTTCCCTTTTTGGGCAAAGATGAAAATATCTTTTAACTGGGTTTCGATTTGTTTCATTTGATTAATCATGTCTTCGTTTTTATGGGATTTTAGTGCCGTCAATAAAGAATCCAAAGCCTGTTTTTCGGGTTCCAGATTTTGAATTTTGGCTTTACGACGACGGCGACGTTTGTTTATTTTTTCCAGAATCTGATCAATTTCGTCAATTTTCTTATTTACTTTTACATGCAACGAATCCAGATTACCGAAAACATTTTCCGAATAGGCCTGTTCGTAAATTTGGATGCCCTTAAGGCTGTTTTCCACCAAATCTTTAATCGTACTGAAACTACGGCATTTGGGGGTAATCGTTCTGAAATCTTCGAGATTGCGATAGGCCTCGACTACGCTTATGTTGCCGTAACGATTTACCAAATCTTCCATTTCTTTGTAAGCGATGAACAAATCGGTATTTTTGCGGTATTTTTTACGAATGATATCCGCCCTTGTTTTAATGGAATCCAGCATTTTTAAATAATCCTGCATGGTATTCAAGAAGGGTAATTGATTAACCTCGTCCACCACTTTCATGGCGCGTTGTTTCAGATCATTTAACAGCACCGGACTTTCAACTTTAATAAATTGCGAATCGGCATCAAACATCAATTGGTACATTTGATGATTGACCGGACTGTAAAAATTTTGTTCGGTTAAATGAATAATCAAAGAATCCGATTCGGACAATTTACTTAAAGCAAACTGCGTGGTTATGGAATAATCTTTTAAAAACGTTTGGTACAATTCGTCGAATTTTTGAGTTAACTGTTTTAATTGTTCTAACTGCGCCGCTTTGTCCAGATTTAATAAATTCTCGAACGAATCATCAATCAATTTTTTGAAATCTTCCAGGCGGTCGGCCACACTCGTAACACGAACCAACTCGGAATGCTTAACCATTTTTATGAATTTAGCTATACGTTCGGACAAGGGTTGCCAATTTTTATGCACTTTGGCAATATTGATTTTATCCATGTAAACCAGAATGGAATCCGTTACATTCTTAATACGCTGGGCATTCACCTGTAATGTAAAGTCGGTCAGAGTTTGGCGGATATCCAGCAATGAATCCAGATAGGTAACCACCGTTACGAATTCCGGATATTCCGGCGAATTCATAAAATTATTCATTTGAATTTTCAGTTCATTTGCTTCGTCGTTAATTTCTTTAATGGTTCTAAAATTGTAACGGTTACTTTCCAGATCATCATTAATTTGGTCTGCATTTTTCTTGATACGAATAATATTTTTAACCAGAGGATTTTCCATGTAATGATTGTATTCGCGAATCAATTCACGGGTATAATTAACCACTTTTTGTTTGCGAATTAAATTGGAATCGGATCGAATGCTTTCGATTAATTTGGCCGGATCGGTTGTAAATTTGCCGGTGATGTTTTTGTAATATTTTTCCGCTTCATAAATACTCATCATATTGTTATGCGCTGTTTTTTCTTCCAAAGCTTCTTCTTTCCAAATTTTGCCCGGAATCAATATGACGGCGACCAGCGCTGCGGCCAAAATAACAATTAATATTTCTAAAACGAGAGAACCTCTTGCTTCTTGTTCAGCCATTATTCCTCCAAAACTGTGTTTTTTCAAACTTTTTAGATTCTAAATTCCAAAAATATATTTCAAATTTCAAATTAAGCAATTAATAAAATAATGTCAATCCTTTTTTAGATTATATAATTTGCATAAAAACAATAAGTTTGAGTTTCTTTTAATTGGAATTTGCTTTCATAAGCCCGTTTTTTCACATTGCGCAATTCTATTATTTTAAGTAAAATAGTAATATTCGATAGAAATTTTAAAGATCGGAAGAACCCATGTGGAAACGGTTGTTTATTGTAATATTTTCCGTTATTATTTTTGCTTCGTGCACCAATCGAAAACAAGAGGCGGTTTCCGTCTTTAAAAACATAAAAAATTTAACATACAGTCGCAATCCCGATGTGCAGAAATGGCGTGCTCTCTTTCAAACAATTCACACGCCTGGCGATCAATATCAATTTGTTTTAAGCGTCGGCCAAACCAGGCTTGACACTCTTTTCCCTTTGTTAAATTCGATCTATGAGCAAACCAGTGACGACAGCCTGCGTATTTTGTGTGCTTTTTCCATGGCCCAAATTGACGCCCGACGCAGCACTTCCTTTTTTATGAAGCGCTTAAAGGAAGATAGCTTAAGCCCCAAATTAAAAAAAGCATTCATTGAAAATTTAGGCTTTAGTGCCAGCCCGCGAAGTCTTTCCCTGCTGGAAAATTTTACTCGTCAAAAACCATTCCGGGCCGTTGCTTTTTCCGCCCTGGCCCAACTGGCGCGGCAAGGCAAGACAGA
>CAZHIZ010000029.1:23524-28828 GCA_964532875.1 uncultured Caldithrix sp.
ATCGTGGCACGCTCTTCTTCCCGAACTTAAATTAGCGCGCTATTTTCGGGATTCACTATTTTTCCAAACGGTGCAAAAATTTACAAACGATTCGCTCCCCGCCGTACGTATCGAAGCTTTTAAAACGCTTTTAGCCATCAATAAAAGTAAGGCCTTGCCTTTATTGGTGAATCAGTTTACCCGGCTGCCGTTCACCCATGAAAAAGCCGAAATTTGTCGGCTGATCACCTCGGCGGATCCTGCTACGGGTTATTTACTGATTAATCAAAATCTGGACAAGGGGAACTCTTATTTTAAGAAAACATTGCTTTCGGCTTTGGCTCAAACCAAATTTCCGCTGGCTGTACGCATGCTTCGCCAGTTTTTACGGGTGGATGATCCTGTTTTGGTTGAAGGAGCTTATTGGGCTTTAAAACAAATCCGGCAATTGAGGAATGCCGACATTCGTCAATTACTGCAATCCGGACGATACGAAACGGTTGCCCTAACTCTTTCCGACTGGTATGCCGGGCAACAACACCCGGCTCCGTCCAAGGCGGTTTTATTACAATTATTTAAAACGTTCCATAAGCCTAATCAATTCGAATTGCAACTTACCATTGCTTCTCTGTTAAAAAAACAAGGGCCGTTAAGCGCAGCGGAACAGGATACCATCCGCCATTATGTGGCACATCCTTATGTGGCCAAAGCCTTATTGAAAATGTTGCATATTCCTTATGTTCCGCAGGCTGTGCCCCTGGACGTTTTGCCTGCGTATCTCCGTCCGGATAGTCTGCAAAATTCGGATCATCCTTTGGTCACTGTAAAAACGACCAAAGGCACATTTGAACTGGAATTCTTTCCTAAATATGCTCCTTTAACCGTACAAAATTTTTTACATCTGGTCCGGCAAAAATTTTACGATCACCTACCTTTCCATCGTGTGGTGGCCGATTTCGTGGCCCAGGGTGGCGATCCGACAGGAACCGGCTGGGGTGGCCCTCCTTACCTGATCCCTTCGGAACATGCTCCCATTCCATTCAAGCGCGGTGTTGTGGGCATGGCCACCGCCGGCTTCGATACGGGCGGAAGTCAATTTTTTATCTGTCTTT
Organism: uncultured Caldithrix sp.; assembly: GCA_964532875.1. Classification (GTDB taxonomy): domain Bacteria; phylum Calditrichota; class Calditrichia; order Calditrichales; family Calditrichaceae; genus Caldithrix. The sequence continues at coordinate 24,616 of CAZHIZ010000029.1, forward strand.
CGTCACAACCGCATCTGAACGGGCGATACACCGCCTTTGCCAGAGTGGTTAAAGGAATGGATACGGTAGATAAATTAGAAGAAGGTGATTTCATTCTAAACATTAAACAGGTACGTTAATTTGAAATTCGGTTTGGATATTTCCAGCGATCGGGCAAAAGCCAACTTTAAGGCTTTTTTGTTTTTATTGGGCATATTTTTAGTTATTACCGGAATTTGGTATTCTCAACATCTTGTTTCCATCCTAAAAAAACAGGCCACGGAATACGTGAAATTTCGGATCAAGTTTCTGGAAGTCAGTTTAAATAATCCCACGTCTAATACGGACATCAACTTTTTATTCAACGAAGTTATTCAGCATGCCGATTACCCCTTAATTTACACGGATACTCAAAATAATCCCCGTAGTTGGCGCAATATTTCCCCCGAAATCGACAATAAACCGATTGAAGAATTCAGTAAAAAAGACAGCCTCATTTTATTTAAGGCTTTGGAACGCATAAAAAAAGAAAACCCGCCCATTCCCATCAAATACCAAAATAAAGTCATTTTGGGCTACTATTATTACGGCTATCCGAAAGTCATTTACCAGTTACGCATTTTCCCATATATGGCGGTGGGAGCGGCTCTTTTGTTCGGCTTACTTGGATATTTGGGATTTTCCTACATTAAAAAAAGCGAGCAGCAGTCCATCTGGATTGGCATGGCCAAAGAAACGGCTCATCAATTGGGAACTCCCTTGAGCTCCATTTCCGGTTGGGTGGAATTACTCAGTTTAAGTGATACGCATAAAGAAACCGCCATTGTCGAAATTAAAAATGATTTGCAACGACTGACCAAAATTGCCAATCGCTTCTCGAAAATCGGGTCCAGGCCGGAATTGCAACCAGTGGATATTAAGCCTTTAATAGAAAATGTGGTTTCTTATTACCAACGGCGTTTGCCGAACATGCAAAAAAAGGTGATTATTAAAACTATTTTACCGCCGCAAGAAGTCATCCTTAATATTAATCAGGAGCTTTTCGAATGGGTGCTGGAAAATCTCATTAAAAATTCCATTGACTCCATTTTACCTAATCGTGACGGGCTTATTACCATTAAAATTTCTTTGCAAAAAGAAAAAAAATGGGTCGTCATCGATATTTCGGATAATGGCCGCGGCATTCAATCACAAAACAAACGACACATTTTTCGACCGGGATTCAGCACCAAGAAACGCGGCTGGGGCCTGGGGCTTAGTTTGGCCCGGCGCATTATCGAAAATTACCATGGCGGTAAATTGTTCCTGAAAGAAACAAAAATAAACGAAGGATCCGTTTTTCGGATTATTTTAAAAGGAGCACAGGTTAACGATTGATTGGTTCGCTGTTTTTTAATATTTTTGACTCTAACAACATGAGGAACCTGATTTGGTGGAAAATCGCGACAAACAAAACGAATTTTCGAAACTCATTGAACCGCATCTAACTTCTTTGTACAACACAGCTTTACGCATGACGCGTAATCAGCATGATGCGGAAGACCTTGTGCAAGATGCGCTTTACAAAGCGTTTCGGGCAATGGATCAATTTCAAAGGAATACCAACTTTAGGGCCTGGATTTTTCGTATCCTCGTGAACACCTTTATTACGGCTTATCGCAAGGCAGTGAAGCAACCGCAGAAAATTAGTTACGATGACCTGGAAGAATTTTTCCTTTTTAAGCGTTTAGATGAAACAGCAAGCCTGCAAGAGATGCCAAAAGAAGAATTTCTTGAGAACCTTTTTGACGATGACGTTAAAGAGGCTTTGGAAAATTTGCCTTATCAGTTTCGGCTTGTGGTGCTATTGTGTGATGTTGAGGGATTTTCCTACAATGAGATTGCCGAAATCATCGACGCCCCGTTAGGAACGGTGATGTCGCGTCTGTACCGGGGACGAAAATTACTTCAACGTTATTTGTGGGATTACGCTAAAAAAAGAGGATACATCGCTGATGACTTCAAGCAAAAAAAATGAGCATGATCATTCCGAACACGGTAAAAACCATTTCGATTGTGCGGATGTGGAAAAATACGTCCAGCAATATTTGGACAATGTTTTGGATGAAGAAAAGAAACGCCTGTTCGAAGAACACATCGATTATTGTTTACCCTGCGATAAAAAAGTGGAATTTGAACGCAAATTCAGAGAAATCGTTCGCTTAAAAACCAAACGCCTCGTACCCGCCGAAGAGGTAAATAAAAAACTTAAGAATCTATTGAAAAATATTCATTAAGTCTTACCCTTCCGCCCCTTATCCCAGGCAAAAATTTTCCGGTAATATCCTTTTTAACTCACCGCGTTCCTGTGCCTTGTCTTTATTTTTTAGGATTTGTGGTGATGGTAATATTTTGATTCAAATAGTAATCAAACAGCTTGATCTCGTCGTAAAATATTTGGTTTTTCTTATCCGCCTTCTGCACTTCGATAAAAAAACTTTCCGGCAACCAAATGTTTTGCGTCTTAGCATAATTTACCGTCAATTTAAATCCGCTAATAACCTGACCGTTTACCATGGTTTGCACCGTCCAGCCCTGGCACAACCATTTTTCATCCACGGTTTTAAAATCCGGGTAAAGAATCATTTCTTTGTTTTCCAAAGGATAACTGATATCGATCATAATGCACAAGCCGTTTAGCCCCAACAAATATTTCACCGTGGTACCCTGATTGTCGATGTGGGTAAAGGTCATTTGCACCGCCTTGTCCGTATGGCGCAAAACATAGTGATCCATTAAATTCTGATCCACCAAACCCACAAGGTAAAAACGCTGCAAATCCAGCAGAATACCTTTCATTTGTAACTTCAGAGCATCCACTAATTCCCGATACGTTTTTTTCTGTTTAGCATTTAGAGTAAAGGGAAATTTCAATTCCGAGATGTAAATCTTATCCGGTTTTTGCCAAATAATTTTAATAGGAGGAATGCCCACCGTATCCCAATTTTCTTTAGTAAAAGCATCGAATTTAGCCGAAGAGACGGAAACGATAAAATTTTGCAACTTGGTATTGGCCAGTGTGTAATACGAAAGTCGCAGTGCCTGCAAAAATCCGGCTTCGTCAAAATTGTTTTGTGCCCGTAAGCCGCTTACGGCCAAAATGACGATTAAACAAAGTCCGATGATCCTTTTCATGGCTTTCCTTCATAATTTATTTGGTGTTACACATGCTTTTTAGTAAATTTAGAATTTGTAAAAAACATGATCGGTTATGAATTTAGAAACAATTAGTTTCAAAAACAATACGTTAAAAATTTTAGATCAAACGCTCTTACCTCATCGGCAAGAGTATCTTGTTCTTTCTCATTTGGAAGAAACGATCGATGCCATCCGTCATTTGAAAGTTCGCGGTGCTCCGGCCATTGGCATTGTGGCTGCCTACGGACTGTTTCTCCATGCCCTTGAATTAAAAAAACAGGGGGATTTATCGTTTAAAGCATTGCAGGAAGCAGGTTTTCAACTAAAAGGGGCCCGTCCGACTGCTGTCAATTTGGCCTGGGCTGTCGATCGATTACTGCATGCCGTGCACAACGTGAAAGATCCTGAGCGTATTCTGAATGTGCTGTGTCGTGAAGCAGTAGCCATTCACGAAGAAGACAAAGCCATGTGCAACCAAATCGGTGAAAACGGAAGTCGCCTTGTGCAAGACGGTTTTCATATTCTCACTCATTGCAACACCGGTTTTTTAGCTACCGGCGGTATTGGGACGGCTTTAGGTGTTGTTTACAAGGCATACGAACAGGGCAAACACATTCATGTTTTTGTGGACGAAACGCGACCGGTAGGTCAGGGCGCTCGCTTGACCTACTGGGAACTGCAGCAAAACGGTGTTCCGGCTACGTTAATTACCGATAACATGGCCGGCTTTTTAATGAAACAGAAGAAAGTGGATTTGATTATCACCGGGGCCGATCGTATTGCGGCAAACGGTGATACGGCCAATAAAATCGGTACCTATTCCCTGGCGGTTTTAGCACGATTTCACAAAATTCCATTTTATATTGCGGCACCCTCGTCCACTTTTGATTTGAGTTTGCCAAGGGGAGCGGATATTCCCATTGAGGAGCGGCCGCCTGGCGAAATCTTGAATTGTTGGCAAATCACCGATTACGATCGGTACACTGTTTACAATCCGGCTTTCGATGTGACGGAGCATGAATTGATTCATGGAATCATCACGGAAAAAGGTATTATC
>CAZHIZ010000030.1:0-28306 GCA_964532875.1 uncultured Caldithrix sp.
CTTACAAAGACAAGGGGAAGGTCGGTAAAGTACTCAAAGTTTTCCCCGACAAAAACCGCATAATCGTTGAAGGTGTAAATTTGATTAAGCGGCACATGCGTCCCACGCAAAAATTGCCGCAGGGCGGTATCATAGAAAAAGAAGCGCCCATCCACGTTTCAAATGTCATGTATTATTCGACCAAGTTTAATACCACGACACGGATCGGTTATAAAATTCTTGAGGATGGAAGCAAGGTTAGATATTGTAAGAATCCTGAATGTCAGGGTGAAATTATCCCCGACATCGAATAGCTGTAGTATGGAGTAGAAAGATGGCAGAATATTTTCCAAGATTATTAGAGAAATATCAAAAAGAAGTCGTTCCGCATTTGCAAAAAAAGTTCGGCTACAAAAATATTCATGAAGTTCCCAAGTTGTTGAAAATCAGCATCAATGCCGGCGTTGGCGAAGCGACTCAAGATCCCAAAGCCCTGGAAGGGGCCGTAAAAGATCTGACCATAATCTCCGGTCAGAAACCGATTATCACTTCGGCGCGTAAATCGATTTCTAATTTCAAGTTGCGTCAGGGAATGAAGATCGGGGCTAAAGTAACGCTGCGCAAGTGGATGATGTGGGAATTCATGGATCGATTCATTTCGTTGGCCGTGCCTCGTATTCGCGACTTTCGCGGATTTTCGGACAAGTCGTTCGACGGACGCGGAAATTATTCTTTGGGAATTAAGGAACAGATTATTTTCCCGGAAATCAATGTGGACAACATTGATAAGATTCGTGGGTTTGACATTACGTTCGTTACCTCTGCTAAGACCGATGAGGAAGGGTACGAATTGTTAAAAGAACTGGGCTTCCCGTTCAAAAAGAAACAATAAAAACGATGAGGTGAAGGTTTGGCACGTAAAGCACTAATAGTTAAGCAAAAAAGAGAACCGAAGTTTAAAGTAAGAAAATACCATCGTTGTCGTCGATGTGGCCGTCCGCGCGGCTATTTGAGAAAATTCGGGTTATGCAGAATTTGTTTCCGTGAATTGGCCTTGGAAGGGAAAATTCCGGGCATAACCAAGGCGAGCTGGTAGTTGGAAAGGAGACTTAATCGATGTCAATGACAGATCCAATTGCGGATTTTTTAACGCGCATTCGCAACGCCCTGCATGCACAACATAAATATGTGGACATACCTGCTTCCAACGTAAAGCGTAAAATGGCGCGTATTCTTTTGGAGCAGGGGTTCATTAAGAAGTACATCATTATTGATGACGGTAAACAGGGCTTGATTCGAATTTGGTTAAAATACGATGAAGAAAACAAACCCGTAATTACCCATCTGGAGCGTGTTAGCACGCCGGGTCGGCGTATTTATGTGGACGTGGATAATCTTCCGCGTGTGATGAATAATTTGGGAATTGCAATCGTAACCACTTCCAAAGGTATTCTTACGGCCCGGGAAGCGCGCCGGCAGAATGTTGGTGGTGAAGTATTGTGTTACATCTGGTAATGAATAGGAGAAGATAAAGTGTCACGTATCGGTAAATTACCAGTTCCAATACCGGAAAAGGTTTCCGTTGAGCTGAATGAAAATAACTTTATGGTGGTTAAGGGCCCGAAGGGCGAATTGAAACGTCAATTGCATCCGGCCATGCACATCGAAATTAAGGAAAACCAAGTGCGGGTTACGCGTCCGGACGATTCCAAATTCAATCGGTCCTTGCACGGTTTAACCCGGCAGTTGATCGCCAATATGATCGAAGGCGTTTCGCAGGGCTTCAGCAAAAAGTTGCGTATTATCGGTGTGGGCTACCGTGCGGAAATGAAAGGTAAAAAACTTGTTTTAACCATTGGGTATTCACATCCCATTATTTTTTCCGCACCGGATATTATTAAGATCGAAACACCCAGCCCGACCGAGATCGTCGTTTCCGGAATTAATAAGGAACTTGTCGGTTTGGTAGCTGCAAAAATTCGCAGCTTCCGTAAGCCTGAACCTTATAAGGGTAAGGGTATTCGTTATGAAGGTGAATATGTGCGACATAAAGCAGGCAAAGCTGCAGGTAAATAAGAAATAGGGTGATGGCAATGACGAAACAGAATAAAAAAAGAAAAAAGAAAGTGGTCGGTACCAGCGAACGTCCGCGTCTCGTGGTGTACCGCAGCAATAAGTACATCCACGCTCAGTTAGTGGACGATTACGCGCACAAGGTTTTACTGGGCATGTTTGATAATAGCAAAGTAGCGCGCGAAGCTTTAAAAGATGCCAAAACCAAGCAAGAACGTTCTTTTGCTCTGGGTAAGATATTTGCCGAAGAAGCCAAAAAGCTGAATGTAACAAAGGTTGTGTTTGACCGTAACGGTTACATTTATCATGGCCGGGTAAAATCTTTTGCCGAAGGCGCAAGAGAAGGTGGATTGGAATTTTAAAAATTTAGGAGATGGTTGTGGTTGAACGTATCAATCCCAGTGAATTAGAACTGAAAGAAAAAGTAATTCATATTAACCGTGTGGCCAAGGTGTTAAAAGGTGGTCGTCGGTTTTCATTTAATGCGGTTGTGGTTGTAGGCGACGGAAAAGGCGTGGTCGGTTTGGGCCTGGGAAAGGCCAATGAAGTAATTAACGCCATTGCCAAAGGCACCGAACAAGCAAAGAAAAATCTGGTACGGGTTTCCATTATTAACGGAACCATTCCTCATCCTATTAAAAGTAAATACGGTGCCGGATATGTGGTGTTAAAGCCTGCTTCGCCCGGTACCGGAGTGATTGCCGGCGGGCCGGTACGTGCCATCTGTGAAGCCGCTGGTATTACGGATATCTTAACCAAATCCATCGGTTCTTCCAATGTTCATAATGTAAGTAAGGCCACGTTTAATGCCTTAAAAGAGATGCGTAGTGCGGAGCAGGTCGCAAAGAAACGGGGAATTTCCATTAAAAAGTTATTCCGAGGTTAACAGAAATTTTTGCAGGGATGGTTATCATGGCTAAGACAAAGAAAAGCACAGTAAAGAAAATAAGAATTACCCAGGTTAGAAGTATTATCGGTCGTCCAGAAGATCAGCGGTTGACGATGAAAGCATTAGGGTTAAGAAAGATGAACCATAGTGTGGAAAAAAATGCTACACCGCAAATTCTCGGAATGGTAAACAAAGTACGCCACCTTGTTAAAGTGGAAGATGTTTAAGAAAGGAAAGACGGACGATGAATTTAAGTCAATTACGACCGGCAAAAGGCGCAAATAAAAAGAAGAAAAGAATAGGCCGCGGCGAAGGTTCGGGTACCGGAGTAACCGCAGGTCGCGGTAATAAAGGGTACGGCTCCAGAGCTGGTTCCAAAAAGCGCGCCTGGTTTGAAGGCGGCCAAATGCCTTTACAACGGCGGTTGCCCAAATACGGCTTTAACCGGCCGCAAAAGGTGGTTTATCAGGTCATAAATATCAGTGATTTGGCTCGATTGGAATCGTTGGAAACCATCACCAAAGAAGATTTGTTAAAATCCGGTTTAATCCGTAAGAAAAATGTTCCGGTTAAATTGTTAGGTGAAGGCGAAATAGATCGTAAAGTTAACATTCAGGTAGATGCAGTCAGTAAATCTGCTAAAGAAAAAATCGAAAAAGGTGGAGGCGTAGTTACTTTAACATGATGCTGGAAACATTTCGCAATATCTTTAAAATCGGTGACCTGAGAAAGAAAATTCTGTTCACGTTGTTGATTCTTGGGTTGGAACGCATCGGTACCCATGTAGTTACCCCGGGCATCGATACGGCTGTCTTGGCTGAAGGCTTTCGCAATTTACAGAATACCCTGTTCGGGCTGTATGATTTGTTTGCTGGCGGTGCTTTTAGGAAAGCCGCTATCTTTGGGTTGGGTATTATGCCCTATATTTCCGCTTCCATTATCATTCAGTTGTTGGGCGCGGTAATCCCCTATTTCCAGAAATTACAGAAAGAGGGTGAAGAGGGCCGGAAGAAGATAATGCAATATACGCGTTACGGAACATTGCTAATTTCGGCCATGCAGGCTTTTGGTGTGGCTATCTTTTTGCAGAGTATTCAATTGCCGGACGGTCGTTTGGCGGTTCCGCATCCCGGGTTTGCATTTGAAATGTTAACGATGGTTTCCATGACATCGGGTACCATGCTCATTATGTGGTTAGGTGAACAGATCGATCAGCACGGTATCGGAAACGGAATTTCTCTGATCATTTTCATCGGTATTATTGCGCGTTTTCCGGCGGCTATTATGCAGGAATATCAGCAGTTCTCCATTGGACAACGCGGTCTTTTGGCAGAGGTTATGTTAATCGCTTTGGCTTTTGTGGTCATCTACTTTATCGTTCTGTTAACTGAAGGGACACGGAAAATTCCGGTACAATATGCCAAACGTGTCGTTGGGCGCAAAGTGTATGGCGGAGTTAATACCTACTTCCCGTTGAAGGTTAATACGGCCGGTGTTATGCCGATCATTTTCGCCCAGGCCATCATGTTTGTTCCTTCGACCTTGTTAACCTTTTTGCCGGATAGCGATTTCTTCCGCGGATTGCAGCAGATGTTCTCTATGGATTCTTGGTTTTATTGGATTACGTATGGTGTGATGATTGTTTTCTTTACCTATTTTTACACAGCTATCGCTTTAAATCCGGTTGAAGTTGCAGAAAATCTAAAAAAGCAAGGTGGATTTATCCCAGGTGTACGTCCTGGTAAAAAAACACAGGAATTTTTAGACAACATTTTAACGCGTATCACCTTACCGTCATCCATCTTCCTGGCGATTGTGGCCATTATTCCGGCCATGTTAGCCAAGTTCGCCAAAATACCGTACAGTCTGGCTGCCTTTTACGGCGGTACCGGATTGTTGATTATCGTCGGTGTGGCCTTGGATTTCTTGCAACAGGTCGAATCGCATTTGTTTATGCGTCATTATGACGGATTCATGAAATCCGGAAAAGTGCGCGGGAGACGCGGATAGTTCGAAATGGTTTATATTAAAACCGAACAACAAATTGCTAAGATTAAAGAAAGCAACCGAATCGTCGCAGAAGCGTTGCAGTTCATTGAAAAATTTGTTCAGCCGGGTATTACTACGAAAGAATTGAATCGTGAGATTGAAAACTTCATAGTAAAAAAAGGAGCACGACCGGCGTTCAAAGGTCTTTACGGCTTTCCTGCCGCTTCCTGTATTTCGGTGAATGATGTGGTCGTTCACGGCATTCCGGGTAAACGAAAGTTACAGGAAGGAGACATTGTCGGCATCGATATCGGGGTGGAATTGGATGGGTATTACGGAGACGGAGCATACACCTTTTTGGTCGGCAATGTACGGCCCGATATTGAAAAGCTATGCCGGGTAACGGAAGAGAGCTTGTACAAAGGCATTGAACAAGCCAGAGTCGGAAACCGCGTCGGTGATATTTCTGCGGCAATTCAGGAACATGTTGAGAAACATGGATTTTCCGTAGTGCGCGAATTTGTGGGACACGGAGTGGGTATTAAACCGCATGAAGATCCGCAAATACCGAATTACGGAAGAAGAGGAACGGGCATGCGCTTAAAGCGCGGGATGGTCATTGCCATTGAACCGATGATCAATATGGGCACGCACGAAGTGTACATTGATGATGACGAGTGGACGGTTCATACGGCGGACGGGTTGCCATCGGCCCATTATGAACACTCGCTGGCCATTTTGGATGATGGTCCGCTTATTTTAACGAAAACAGAATAGCAGGAGAGAAGCGTTTTGGGTAAAAAGCAAGATGCCATAAGAGTTGATGGAGTAATTAAGGAAACCTTGCCCAATGCTTCATTCATTGTCGAACTGGAAAACGGCCATGAAGTTCTGGCCTACATTTCCGGTAAAATGCGCATGCATTTTATCAAGATTTTACCCGGAGATAAAGTCAGTTTGGAATTATCTCCGTATGATTTAACTCGTGGAAGAATAGTTTACAGATATAAGTAAAGAGGGATAGCGATGAAAGTTAGAGCCTCAGTAAAGGTTATGTGCGACGGTTGCAAAATCGTACGCCGCAAGGGAGTTGTTCGTGTTATTTGCAGTAAGAACCCCAAACATAAACAACGTCAAGGATAATAGGAATATAGGAGGCAGTCTTGGCTCGTATAGCAGGTGTTGATCTACCCAAGAATAAACGCGTGGTCATTGGTTTAACCTACATTTTCGGAATCGGACGTTCTTCTGCTCAGAAAATTTGTGCAGACGCCGGAGTTGACGAAAGCAAACGCGTAAAAGATTTGAATGAAGACGATATTCGTAAGATTCGTACCATTATTCAAAACGAATACAAGGTTGAAGGTGCGCTGAAAGCGGAAATTAATATGAACATTAAGCGGTTGATGGATATCAACTGTTATCGCGGCATTCGTCACTATCGCGGTTTGCCGGTACGCGGACAACGTACCAAAACCAACGCACGCACGCGCAAAGGGCGTAAACGTTCCGTAGGTGCTAAGAAAAAGAAAAAATAAACTGAAATTCGGGAGATAAAAGTTGGCATCACCAAAAAGATCAAGGAAGCAAAAAAAGAAAGTTCGCGTTGAACCGCACGGGAAAGCCCATATTAAGGCCACATTCAACAATACGATTATTTCCATTACGGATGTTTACGGCAATGTGATTTCGTGGGCCTCTGCCGGTGTCGTAAATTTTAAGGGTTCGCGCAAAAGCACCCCTTTTGCCGCACAGGTTGCCGCAGAGCGTGCTGCCAAGCAGGCAATGGATATGGGGTTGCAGGCAATTGATGTGGAAGTTAAAGGGCCGGGTTCCGGTCGCGAAGCTGCCATTAAATCGTTACAGGCGGCAGGATTAAAAATTCTTTCTATTCGGGATGTAACACCCATCCCGCATAATGGTTGTCGTCCACCGAAGAAAAGACGCGTATAACGTAGATGGAGATGGTAAATGGCTAAATACAATGGTCCAAAAGGAAAAATCGTAAGAAAATTCGGCGAAAATATATTTGGTAATCCCAAATACGATCGTCTGTTGTCCAAAAAACCTTATCCGCCCGGACAGCACGGGATGAAACGCCGTAAATTAAGCGATTATGCTTTACAGTTAAAAGAAAAGCAAAAAGTAAAATACATGTACGGCATGCTGGAACGCCAGTTCCGTCGTTTCTTTTTAAAGGCGGAACGCATGAAGGGCGTTACCGGTGAAAATCTGCTGCAATTATTGGAAAGCCGTTTGGACAATACGGTTTATCGCCTGGGATTTGCCCAATCCAGAGCGCAGGCGCGGCAAATGGTTTTGCACCGCCATATTATGGTAAACGGAAAAATTGTTAACATTCCCTCGTTTATCTTAAAGCCGGGCGATGTGATTCAGGTGCGCGAAAAGAGCAAACGTTTGGCCATGTTTCATGAAGCCCTCAAGCGGGTCGATGCCGATCACATGCTGCCGTGGTTGGAACTGGATAAAGCCAATTTAACGGGCAAGTTTATCGATCGTCCCAAACGGGAAGATATTCCTGTCAATGTGCAGGAAAGTATGATTGTAGAGTTGTATTCTAAATAATAACATATTTAAGATAAGGTGGTTATGAGCTTATCTAATTTACAAATGCCGGAAAAAATTGAAGTTGACGACACAACCTATAGCGAAACTTTCGGACGTTTTATCGTCCAGCCTCTTGAAAAGGGCTACGGAGTTACGCTGGGTAATATGATGCGTCGCGTTCTCCTTTCATCTCTGGAAGGAGCAGCTATTACCGCAATTAAGGTAAATAATGTGCAACATGAATTTTCAACGATCGACGGTGTGTACGAAGATTTGCCGGAGATCATTTTGAATTTAAAAGAATTGCGCATTAAAGAGGGAGATAATTTACCGGAAAAAATGGTCTTGAATTTAAAAGGCCCCATGGAGTTTACCGGTAAGACCATTCAGGAGCAAACTTCCGATTTTACCGTTTTGAATCCCGATTTGCATATTGCGGATTTGAACGAAGCTGCCGACGTGACCTTTGAGCTGTATTTCGGTAAAGGACGCGGATATGTGGTAGCCGATGAAAATAAAAGTGAGGATATGCCTTTGGGGGTTATTCCCATCGATTCTATTTTCTCGCCGATTTTGAATGTGAAGTTTTCGGTGGAAAATACCCGCGTAGGAAATCGTACCGATTTTGAGAAATTGATTTTGGAAATTACCACGGACGGAAGCATTACGCCTGATGCGGCCTTAACCGAAGCGGCCAAAATCATCAAAGAACATTTGCAAATCTTCATTAATTTTGACATCGAAAATCAGGAAGAAGAAAAACAGGAAATCGATGAAGAGACATTGCGCATTCGCAAATTGCTGAAAATGAGCGTTGATGAATTGGAACTTTCGGTTCGTTCGCATAATTGTTTGAAGGCGGCCAACATTAAAACTATCGGCGATTTGGTACGGCGTGACGAACAGGAAATGCTCAAATTTAAGAATTTCGGTCGGAAGTCATTGTTGGAATTGGGTAAAATTCTTGAAGAACGTGGTTTACACTTCGGAATGGAAGTAGATAAATATCTTAAACCCGAAGAGAGTAGTAACAAGTAGTTAGAATAGGGACTCAAAGATGCGACACAGAAAAAAAGGTAATCATCTGGGAAGAACAGCCAGCCACAAAAAGGCGTTGATGCGCAATTTGGCGGCTCAGGTTTTTGAACATAAAGAAATTCGTACTACCGTTGCCAAAGCAAAAGAATTGCGCGGATATGTGGAACGCTTGATCACTTATGGCAAAAAAGGTACGCTTCATCACCGACGGCTTGCCTTCCAGTTTTTGCAGGATAAACAAGCCGTACACACGCTTTTTACTGAAATTGCACCCACCTACGAAGACAGGGCCGGTGGTTACACCCGGATTATTCGTTTGGGAAACCGCAAGGGAGATAATGCCGAGCTGTCCATCTTTCAATTAGTCGGTTTTGAAAGGGTGCAGGCCAAAAAGGAAGAGAAAAAGAAAAAAGCTAAAGAAGAAAAAGAAGCCAAAGCCGTTGAAGAAGAAAAGAAAAAGGAAGCTCAGGAAGAGGCCAAAGAAGAAGCATCCGTAAAGGAAAAAACGCAACAAGCCGAAGTTAAGACCGATACGGAGCCTTCTAAGGAAGAGGCAAAAGAGGAAATACAGGCTACCGAAACGGCACCCGAAGCGAATGAAACGGACAAGGATGCACAAGCCAAAAGCGATGTTCCCGAAGAAAAAGATGAAGGTCAGGACAAGGATTCCGCTAATAAAGAATAATACTATTTTTATATTACAAAAAAAGCCCCGGTTTTCCGGGGCTTTTTTATTTCATTAAAGCACTCGCCCGGATTCTTCTGAACTCACTTTTGAAAAGCTCATAATTACCACATACCCATTCGGGCAAATTTAAACATGGTCAAGTCGTATTTCCTGCTTGCATTGTAAAGATCATTTCCCTAATTTTAAATTAAATAAAGATATAGAGACTTTTCCATGGCTCGAATCGCATCAATACTTCTGATCTTTCTGGTAGGCATTTCTTTGGCCGGTCAACGGGGTTTATGGATCGTTCGCAATTCGTTAGTTAGCAAAACCGATTTGTATTTTTTACAGTCGATAAATCAGGAACTAAATTTAACGGATATCTATTTTCAGGTTCGCGCTTTGGGAAAAGAAATGATCCCTCCTGAATCGCAAACAGAAAAAATTTCAATAAACGACGTCATCCGGTTTTGTAAAGAACAACATATTACTCTTCATGCCTGGATCAATACTTTTTATGTTTGGAATGCGCAGCCTTTGCCCGCGGACAGTGGGCATTCCGTATTAGCAGACCGCCAACATTTAATGAGCGATGCTACGGGAAAGCCCTACCAATATGCAGGCATTCAAAAAGCCGGTGCCGAAGGTTATTTTGTAGATCCGGCTGCCGGGAACAACCTGCAACAGATCAAGACGCTCATTAAAAAATTAATTTTGCGCTACCATATCCCAGGTATCCATTTCGATTATTTCCGTTTGCCTCCAGGACCGTTGCATTATTCCGTTTATTTGCGCAGTCGCTTTTTGAGCCTGTACTTTTTAGATCCGGCTGGTTTGGAAGAGTCCGCTCAGCAATATCTTTCCGTTTTCGGAAGCGAATCCTTTCGTCTGATGCAGAACCGTTACCAAACGTTTTTACAAAATGAGCTAACGGAACGTTTAGGAGAATTGACAAACTTTTGCAAAGAATTGAATGCAAGTTGTCAGGTTAGCGTGGCGGTAAAACCCGATGCGCTGAACGCGAAACAGGAATATGCCCAGGATTGGCCGACATGGTTAGCCGAGAATGATTGCGATTTTGTAGTAGTAATGAACTATGCAGCGGATAAGGAGATATTTAAGAAAAACTTAAAAATGGCGAAATCAATAAAACAAGATAGACGTATCGTAATGGGCATTGGTGCCTATCATTTGGATGCCATGCAAGCAGCCGAGCGAATTCATGAGATTGAAAAGGCAAAATTAGGCGGCTATAGTTTGTTTTCGTTTTCAACATTAAAAAACAAACCGGGATTGCTTTCGAAAATAGCAGCAAAGGTATTTTAGCATGCAACAAAGGAAAAGGTTAAGCATGACATGGGAAAAGTGATAGCGGTATCCAGCCAAAAAGGCGGCGTGGGCAAAACGACAACAGCTATTAATTTGGCCACCAGCTTGGCGATATTCGAACAAAATGTTTTAATCGTGGATTTGGACCCGCAAGGCAGCGTTGGAATTAGTTTTCATTTGGAAGAATATGATATTAAATTCGGTTTGTACGATGTTATGGTGAAAGATTTGCCCCTGGCCCGCACCATAATCAACAGTGGGTTGGATTATCTGGACTTGGTACCGGCACATATTCATTCTGAAGAGCAGGAAATAGAGCTTTACGGTAAGGCACTGAAGCTGGATCTGTTAAAAAAAATCATTGCACCGGTAAAAAACGGCTATGATTTTATTATCCTGGATTGTCCGCCCAATTTGGGTTCCATGACTTTGAACGGATTAACAGCGGCCGATTCCGTGATCATTCCGGTTGTTTCCGAATACTATGCCATGAAAGCGCTGGGTAAATTTTTAAATACTTTAAAAAATATCAGTAAAAAATACAATCCGCATTTGAAAATTGCCGGAATTTTAGTTACAATGTATGACAAACGTATCAAGAAACACAAAGAAATTGTCGAGTATTTACGCACAACGTTTAAAGATCTGGTTTTTGATACGGTAATTCCCAGGAACTCGAAAGTGGCGGAAGCCCCTTCGTTTGGAAAACCCGTTTTATTGCATTCAATAAAATCTGAAGGTGCGCTTAGTTATTTAAAGTTAGCCGAAGAAATAATGAAGAAAAAAATTGAGAATAAACTTTAAGAAAGGATGGCGTCGTGGAGAGTTATTATAAACGAACGGACGATATCGAGCAAAAAATCCATTCTGTAAAACTGCCCTATTTGGCCTGGAAAGTTTTATTTTTGATTGACGACAAGCAAAGCGTTAGCGAATTAAAGGATCTTTTAGGAGAAGAAGAAAGTGTGTTGCTGGAGGCCCTTCATATTTTACAGACGGAGGGTTTGATCTCTCAGTTGGCGGAAGAAGAGCCGCAGGCAGCACAGGAAGAGATCGAAGAAGCGACGGAAGAACCTGGGAAAGAAGAAGTTGAACAGGAAAGTGCGGAAGTCGCCGTCGAAGAACCCCCTGAAGAGCCTGCAGAACCGGTAACGGAGATTATCGAGGAAGAAGTCATTGAAGAAACGATTATTGAAAAAGAAATAATCGAACCTGAGGAAGAAGAAAAAGCCTTTGCAGAAGAAGAAATCAGCGAAGAAGTTAAGGAAGAAGAAGCGGAAGAACCAGATTTCTTTGCTGAAGAAGAGCCCGAGATAACGATTGGTAAAAGTAAAGAAGCGGAAGAAAAAAGTGAAGCCGAAACGGTAGAAGATCGGGCAGAAAGCGAAACGCAAAGCGAAGAGAAATCGGTTTTTGATCTGTCCGACGAATTGGAAGACAGTTCCGTATTTGAGGAGGTGGAAAGCGGGGAAGAAAACCAAGAGCCGGCCTCGGAGATCGAAATTTCAGAAGAGCAAGTCGAAGAAGAAACCGTTAAATTGGACATCGATTTTGATGAAGAGCCGCAGGTTGCGGAAGAAAAGCCGGCCGTGGAAGAACCGGAAGTACCGCAGCAACAAGGTTTGCCGGGCGGTGAAGGCATTATTTTGGTGATCGATGATTCCATCGTGATTCGCAAAATGGTGGAGTTGGCTCTGGAAAACGAGGATTATCAGATCGAAACGGCGGTTACCGGCAAAGACGGTTTGAAATTGTTAGATCAGTTGCAACCGGACCTGGTTATTTTGGATTTGATGCTTCCGGATATTAACGGCATTGATTTGTTGAAAACCATTAAGGCTTCCAAAGGCATTCCCGTGATTATGTTAAGCGGTAAAGATTCTCCCCAAATGATCGAGAAAGCACGCGCAGAAGGAGCGGATGCTTTTTTACCCAAGCCGTTCCGCGATGAAGAATTGGTTCAAACGATTAAAAATCTTATAAAGAAATAGACGGATCATGCAAGAAGAAATCAAAGTTTCCGTAATTCGAATCGCGCAAAAGCTGTTTGCCATCGAGATTAAATATATTCGGGAAATTTTACCCCTTCCGAAAATCACACGGGTACCCAATGTAGATGTCCAGTTTTACGGTGTGTTTAATTTGCGCGGGAAAATTATCCCCTTAATTGATATCGCTCCGGTTTTAGGTCTGCCAAGACAACAAACTAAGGCTGGAACGTTTGTTGTGGTTTGCGAGGTTAATGGTAAAGTTTCGGGTTTACTGGCTGAAAAAGTACTGGATATGCGCGTACTTGAATCGGAGTTGATGCAGGTGCCGGATAACGATGTGGATGAAAATATTCTACCGTTTATTTCCGCCGTGTATAAAAAGGCCAAAAAAGAACCCATTTATGTTCTGGACATGATCTCGGTGTTCGAATCGGAAGAATTGAATAAATACCGCTTTGCTTAAACGGGAAGAGTGGCATAAGCGTTAGTCTTAAGCGGGTGAGGGCATTATGAGTAATGACATTCGATCGCTGTTTACCAAAATTAGTGTAACGGCGTTTTTTCTTTTTTTAATGGCAGCGGTTGCCGTTACATTTTGGCAATTTAATAAAGAGCAGGAGCGGTTGATTCCCTGCAAATATAATGAATTAAGTTTAATCGGCACGGCGTACGTGCAAAATTTGCCCCTGGATACGCTTATGGCTGTGGAAAAGGGCCAATTATCTCCGGCCGAATTGTTTACAGCTCTGCAAAAACATACGCGTCAATTCCGCTTAAAATATGAGATTCCGCAAACAGTCAATTTAAAGATTCTGCGCTTAAAAGATAGCGAATCGGAAATTATTTTTGACGAACGCAGCCCTAAATTTGCCGCCAAAGCGTACGATTTATGGCTGGAAATGAGCGAAGCCTACAAAACCGACCGGGAAACCTGGCATTTTGAAAAGCGGGGACAAACGGCCCGTCTTTCTGTGATTCATCCATTGAAAGTCGGGCAAAAAATGACCAGATTATTAATTCTGAGCGAAGAGGATTTGTCCGGCTACCAGGCTTCTTTACCCGCGATCTTTCTGCCCATCGGTGTGGGTGCTTTGGGGGCATTTGTATTATTCGACCTTATTTTGTTTCTTTTGTTACGGCCGTTGAATCGCAGTTTTAAATTTGTTTTGGAAAGTTTGACCCGCCTAAGAGACAACCGGTCTTTGTTAAAGCCGGAATTCACCAATCGCTATTTCTCGGATGCGATTTACTTGTTGGGCGATTTGCAAAGCCGCCTGGAAACAGTGCATGATATTGAAAAGGTACGAGCTGAAGAGCAGCAACAAATCAAAGAATTTTTACGCATCGTTACGGCAGCGGCTGAAGGAGATTTTACGGTAAAGGCCAGTGTTACGGCCGATGCCCTTGGCGCTCTGTCCGATTCATTTAATTTGATGATCGATGATTTGAGTGTGTTGATTCGAGATGTTAAAAAAGCGGCCGGCCAGGTAGCGGAATCTACGGAAAATATTTTGGGTAATATTGAAGAAATGGCCAAAGGCGCGGTGGATCAGGCGGCACAGACCGAAAATATTACGGAGCTGGCCCGTGAAATGAACGAGCTGATTTCAGACACCAACGAAAGCGCCCAAAAAGCGGCCCAATCGGCACAAGAAGCACGGGAAGCAGCCACGCGCGGTAGCGAGATCATTGAAAAGGCAATCAACGTTATGTATGCCATCCGTGATTCCGTCCGCGAATCCATGAAACAGGTACGCATTCTGGATGAAAATTCCGCGCGTATCGGAGAAATTTCGGATTTTATTGCCGAAATTTCCAGTCGCACCAATTTATTAGCCCTAAATGCCTCCATCGAAGCGGCCCGTGCCGGTGACGCAGGAAAAGGCTTTTCGGTAGTGGCCGACGAAATTCGTAATCTGGCCGAACGCACCAATACCTCGGCCGAAGAAATTTCGAAATTGATCGAAGACATTCAGAAAAGTGTTACGCTTACTTTGCGCAATATTGAAAAAGGCAATCGTGAAGTGGGCAAGGGTACCCATCTAATGGACGGTGCCGGAGAGGCATTGCGTGAAATTCTGGAAAAAGTAAAGGTCTCTTCCGATTCGGCAACCAATATTTCGGAGGCCACTAAGGATCAAACCAAATTTAGCCGGCAAATTACCATTTCCCTGGAAGAAATTGCCGGAATTGCCAGAGAAACGGCTGACCACGCCCAACAATCCAAAGAGGCGGCGGCCCGTTTGGAAGCCCTTTCGTTGGAATTGAACAGGGCCGTGGAAAAATTCAAGTTAAGCAATTGACGAATGGAGCCTGAGGATGATAAAGCAAGAAAAAGCGATTTCGTTTAATTCATTTTTCATTATCGAATTCATGGATCGTGTTTTGCAAAAAGCACGCTCGCGCTTTACACCCCATATTACGGAAATTATCGAAAATCTGGCCGATGGCCTCAAGAGCGCGGATGATCCTGTTTTGGTGCTGGAAAAATTGGCCCGCTATCAGGAAACCAACGACATGTCCATTTTTTTGTTCGATATGTTGAGCCGTGTGGAAAAAATTGCGCCTGAACAGGCTATGCAAAGTTTGGACGGTTTGAGCGACGATTTTATTAATCTTTATGCTCTGATGACGGAAGATTCAGAGGTCTTGACCACGCTCGAGGTGCTGACCAACGAATTAAAGAAGAAGATAGAGAAGGTGCCAGAAGAGAAGAAAAAGCCGTTGAAGGAAGCGACAGTTTTGAGCAAAGAAAAAGCGGTGCCCTTTGCCACATTTTACCGTGATGAAGCCAAGATGCAATTGTTGGCGGCTCTGCCGGAAGAGGATCGGGCCGATTTTACCTCTTTTTTGAAGATTGCCCTGCAGGATGATGTTCCTGTGGATGAGCTCAATGAGAGTCTAAGCGATGTACTTGCGGCGCTGCGTTCCGTTTTCCCTAAGGATATTCAGGCCCATTCGGCTCGCGATTTAATGGCCCGGCTACCGCAAAAAACGGCTGAGGCGGCGCAACATTTCCGGACTTTCAAAAAAGAGAACGAACAAATGTTGCGTGAAATCATCGAAAGTGAAACCTTACCGCGCAAAGCACAGCCCGAAGAAAAGGGCGAAATGACCATCGACGCTTTGTTGAAGGAATATTTCCGCTCGGAGGTCGAAGATTACATTCAACTTATCGAACAGGTCTTTAACGAACCCTTTTCCCAAAAAGCATTACCAAAGATTATTAAATATTTTAAATCACTTAAAGAAGTGAGCATGATCCACGGCTACACCGGGGTTGAATATTTGTGTGAACGTTTAATGGAAACGTTACGTGCCCATGAGAAAGAGGTGCAGACATTTGGCAAGTCTTTTGTGCAGGCCATGAAACATATTCTGGCCCAGTTGCGGTCGTTGCGGGTATTGGATTACGATAGTGGCGGTCAGGAGTTGAAGGATGAAGTGGATCGGCTAAGTACATTGTTGGAAGATGCTTTAAAAACGCCCGCTCCTGAAGAAATTCCAGCCACGGAACCGACCACGGAACCCGAATCGATTCCGGAAAAAGAAGAAATGCAGCAAAAGGGCGAAGAGGCCGTTCAGGAAACGGCTCCTGAAACGAAGGAAGAAACGGCCGAGAAAGAAAGCGAAGCAGAAACAAAAGATCAGGCGCAGTGGATTTCCGTGGACGATCGGCCACAAATGGTGGCGCTTTTCCGGGAGCTCCTGGAGAAATTAACATCCGATTTGCGCCCCTTCGACCCGGATGGAAAGCCCGAAAAATTTATGAATGCTCTACAAGCCGTTACGAAATCTGCGGTCTGGTTGCAGGAAAACATCAACGACTTGTTTTTCGATCCGTTTTTAACGGTTTATGAAAATATCTTTCGCACGGATGCCTTGAAAAAGGAAGAAGCCCTGCACAAGTTGTCCGAAGGCTGGGGCCTATTTTTGCAGGAATTGCTGCCGGAATTAAGGTTTGAAAAGACGAAAAAATTCTGGCAATCGTTTAATTTTGAAGAATTTGTAAACAAAAAACAACAAACGGCTTTGGCCTGGGATGACGACCAGACCGTGCGTGCCTTGTCCGAAGCCATGCAGGCTTTGTGGCGCAAAAAAGTGGCCGATCAAATATCGGCGGCCCTCACCGAAGGCCGGGAAGAAGCCTTGCACTCGGTTGCTCAATTTACGGATTTGTTGCTAAAAAACCTGCAACAGTTGCAATTGACGGATTATGAAGCTTTGCCCGCCTTTTTTGCCGACCAATTTATTAAGCAGAAAAAGCACATCGGCAACAGTGTGTTGCTGGATGAAATTACTCAGGCTTTTGATCTTTTCTTTGAACGGTTGGCGGAAAAAGGGCGACAGGGAGCCAGCCGGGATTTGGCTGATGTTTTGAGCGAAGTTTTAGCCGAGGAAGCGGTTTTGAATGCCCCGGCTCAGGCGGAAATTTCCGAAGATGAACAGGAATTTGC
This sequence comes from uncultured Caldithrix sp., assembly GCA_964532875.1. Lineage (GTDB taxonomy): Bacteria > Calditrichota > Calditrichia > Calditrichales > Calditrichaceae > Caldithrix. Next base: position 16,984 of record CAZHIZ010000030.1, read on the forward strand.
GGCCGATAGTCGCAATCATTTACAAAAAGCGGCAGAACTTATTGAGAAACTTAAAGAGAACCCTCAGAATCGGGATCTGTTCAAAACTATTGCCGGTGAGGTGCATGCCGTGTATTCCGCGGCACAGTTTATGAATCGTGAACCCATTGCCGATGCCGCCATTGTCGTCGAAGAATCCGCCGAAATGTTTGCCGCCCCTGATGTGGCTTTGCCTGAAGATCTGCTTGATCGAATGCTGGAAGCGGTACATGCTCTGCAGGAAATGGTTGAACAACCCGAATTGGAAAAGACGGAACCATTCGCCGCTTTGCAGGCTGTTCTGGATCAACTGGTATTGGAAGAGCCGCGGGAGGGCGAATCGAAGGGCAAAGCCACAGGTGAAAAGTTACCCGAAGAAGTGCAAGAAAAGCCGCTTTTTAGTACCAAAATAACGGACGAAAACGAGTTACGGGAAATTTTTAAAGAAGACGCGCGCAATTTATTGAATACCTTATTAAAAGCCAATCAGGCTTTGTTGCGCAATCCGGTGGATGAAGAGGCGATTCGCGAATTTGATCAGGCCGTTCATTCCCTGAAAAACGCAGCCAAGATGACCGGTCTGGACGATCTGGCGTTACTCTTTGGCCGTTTTGAAGAAGTGTCGGAACAGTTGAAGGAACATTCCTCGGTAAGCACCAAAAAACTTCAGGAAGAAATTGCCGTCATTTTGCAGGAATTGGAGCCCTTGATTTTTAAAGGGGAATTGAGCACCGCCGATTTGGATATTGTTTTAGCCAGAATGGATGAACTCGCCTCCAGCGTCATTTCGGCGCAAAAGGGGGAAGAAGAACGCAATAAACGGTTGCGGTCCCTGTTTGTGGAAGAAGCGAAAGAATTAATCGATAAAATCAATCACGATTTGATCGAATTGGAAAAGGTGCCGGAGAGCGGAACCATATTGGCCGAGTTGATGCGCCATTTGCACACCCTAAAGGGGGGCGCCATGATGGCCAATTACAATAAAATCGGGGAATTGACGCACAAACTGGAAGATTATTTCCAATTATATCGCGAGCAAAATGCGGAGACTAAACTGGAGCTTTTGCCCACGGCTTTTACGATTATCGATTTAATTTCGGAAATGGTACGCTCGGTGGAACAGGGCAAGCCGGAGCTGGTTTCGGAATTCACGGCGCGATTGGCTGATATCGACAATAAACTTTTCTATTTAAAAGATTTTGAAATGCCTCACGATCGCCAACCGATTGAAGGCGACGCTACAACCAAACAACCTTTAGCCGTTCAGGAAGCGGACAATACCATCAAAATAAAGGCTTCGTTTGTCGATCATCTGGTGAATCTGGCCACGGAACTGGTCGTGAATCGAACGGAACTGACATCCTATTTCGAAACGCTGAAGAAACTTGCCGCCGATTTGGATCGGCGCAAAAAAGACATTCGTCATTTTACGCATCAGTTCGAAGATTTTTTGGAAGAGAGTTCCTTTGCCGATCTTAAAAATCTACCGCCTTCCGTAGAACAAGATTACGAGATGCTGACCAAATTTGCCGAGAACTTAAAGAATTTTTCCGGGGATTATTCGGAAATTGCCACGAGTATCGGCAAACTCATGCGCTCGCTGGAGAAGAATGTCAGCCAACTTTCCGTCCTCAGCAAAAGTTTGCACGGCGATTTACTAAAAGCGCGCATGTTGCCCATTCGTTTGTTGTTTGAACGTTTTGAACGCCCGGTGCGTGATTTGGCCCGTAAACAACGAAAACAAGTGGAGTTGATCGTTGAAGATAACGGCGCCGAATTGGATCGGGCCATGGTAGAAGCTTTGTACGAACCTTTGCTGCACATTATTCGTAACGCTGTGGATCACGGCATTGAAAAACCAGCCCAGCGTAAAAAAGCGGGTAAGGAGCCGAAAGGGAAAATTATTCTGCGCGCACGGCAGGAAAAAGGGCAGGTGGTTATCGATATTATTGATGACGGTCAGGGCATCGACCCGGAAAAGATACGCCAAAAAATTATTGATTTGAAGTTGATGAAGAAAAAGGAAGCGCAAGAGCTCTCCGAGAGCCGTTTGCTGGAATTCATTTTTGCACCCGATTTTAGCACCAGCGATAAAACGACCGATGTTTCCGGCCGCGGCATTGGTCTGGATGTGGTCGTTTCCGAAATTCAAAAATTAAAGGGTATTGTACGGGTTAAAACGAATATCAATCAGGGTACGGTTTTCTCCATTCGGGTGCCTTTAACGTTAATCGTTTCACAGGCCATGCTCATTAAATTTCACGATCAGACTTTGGCCGTACCTCTCATCGCCGTGATGGAATCTCTGGAAATCGGTGAAGGCGATATTTTGCTGGACGACCAGCGTTCCTACGTGCAAGTGCGCGGTAAATTATTGCCTTATGTCGATATCGATTCCGTTTTACGCCTGCCGGATGCAGCGCAGACCGAAAGCCAACCCAAAACAACGGCCGTCATTTTACACGATTCCGGGGTGAGCATTGCCCTGGGCATTGAGGAAATTATCGGTCGGCAAGATATTGTCATTAAAAATCTGGGTTCGCTTTTGCAAAATGTGGAATTGATCAGCGGCGGAACGATTTTGGCCAGCGGCGAGGTGGCGCTGATTTTGGACTATGCCAGTTTAATCCACAAAGTGGAAACGGAATTTTTTGCCGCCTCGCGTGAAAAGCAGTTGGTGCGCAAAATTATTTCTTCCCAAAAAAGAACGAAAGTAAATGAATCCGAAGGCTTTATCGACCAGGGGCAAATATTCAGCAAGACGATTACCGGCCGTAAACCCGTGGTAATGGTCGTGGATGATGCCATGAGCGTTCGGGAATTCATCAGTACCTTTCTGGAACGCAACGGCTTTGACACGTTAAAAGCGGAAGACGGTAAAAAGGCCTTGCAGATGCTGAAAAAGAAACCGGTTGATTTGCTGATCACCGATCTGGAGATGCCGGTAATGCACGGCTTCGATTTAATCAAAAAAGTGCGCGATATGGCCGCTTACAAAGATCTACCCATCATTATTCTTACAGCTCAGGCCGGTAAAAATTTTCAGGCCAAAGGCGCCGAAATCGGGGCGAATGCCTTTATCTCCAAGCCGTTCAAGGAAGGTGACCTGTTGCGCATGATTAACGCCTTTATTCAGGTGGATTCCGAAAAATAATCTTTAATCAATGGTTTAATCCGTAACTATGAAAACAATATTCGTCGTTTTTTATCTGTTTACAGCGATAGTCCTGTATTCTCCCTTGCGCGGACAGCAAGCCGTTCAGGTTATTAAATCCAAAGTGATTAACGGCGAGGTGCGCTGGTCGGGACAAATTCTCATCCGTGGCGATGTGGTAATCGGGCCTTCCGGTATGCTGCAAATCGCCCCGGGAACACGCATCATGTTTGACCCCAATAGCGATGTGCATCATTCGGGATTCGACAAAACGCGTTGCGAACTCATCGTGAAGGGTACGATTTTTGCCAAGGGCAGTATTAATCAAAAAATCGTGTTCACCTCGGCTGCCGGCAATCCCCGCATGCAGGATTGGGGCGGCATTGTCATTCTAAACGGAAACAAACCGGCCGTGTTCGAGTTTGCCGTGGTGGAATATGCCTACAACGGTTTTGACATTAAAAAAAGCAACCCGATCATCCGAAACTGCCAGATCCAATTTAACTACAATGCGGGACTAAAAATTGCCGTGCGTTCCCGGGCCAAACTGATTGGCAACATCATCCGTGACAACGGCTATGCCGGGGTGGTTTGCGAAACCGGCGCCCAACCCGTTTTAACCGATAATTTGATTACTAAAAATCAAATCGGTTGCATTGTGTTCGGCTCAGCCCAACCCAATTTAGGCGATTTACGCAAAGGCCCCTCGTTTAATCCGGGGCGGAACGCCATGTTTGACAATCTGGAATACGATTTGTACAATCATTCTGCCAACGATCTCAAGGCGGAAGGCAATTCCTGGGGCAGTAAAAATTTAAATGACATCCTGGCCCGCATTTACGATAAAAAAGATGCCGATCGCTTTGGTGCCGTTGATTTCAATCCGATTATGGGCAATGTGGACTTGTTCAAGAAAATGCTTTTGGCTCAACAGACACCGGCACCAGCCGCAGCGGTCGATAGCACACAAACGGGGACTGCCTTAGCCGCAACGGCGCCGCCGAAAAAAACCGTTAAAGCACCCGGCCAAACCAAACAGGTTTCTTTGCCCCAGCCGAAGGTAAAAAAAGAAACAAAGCTAACGGATACGGCGTCCGCTCCGGTGGCTAAACCTAAACCGGCTCTTTCTATTGCCCGCGCCGAAGAAAGTAAAGCCCAGGATACGAGCGCCGTCGAAAAGTCGCCTGCTCGGCAAACCGCTGCAGCGGAAAGTGTAGCCACCGTCAAACCCAAAGAAGAAGAACCTCCGAAAATCGACTTTAATCAGGTGTTTTTGGATGTGTTTCTGGACCACAAGGTAAAGGTGATTAAAGAGGCCAAGCCCGTTATCGACGATCCGGCAAAAGGTATGTACGAACACGGGCGCATCGTGGTACGGGTGGTGGTGAACCGGCAGGGGAATGTCGAGCAGGCGCAGGTGTTAAAAGGTCTGAATTATTATTACGATCAATTGTCTTTGGATGCAGCTAAAAAGTTCCGTTTTAAACCCGGCACCGTAAAAGGGGTACCGGTTCGTTTTTCCACCAGTATTTTGTTCATGTTCTAAAAAGCCTGTGCCATGCTTAATTGAACATTGGAGGGCAGGCCTTTCCTCTTAAATCTGCTTTTTCCCTTGTCTCGGCGGGGGAATGGTTTTCCTGTTTTTTGTCTTCCCCTTCTAAACAGAACGCTTTACGGGCAATATTCTTGGGTATTTTTCACAAAAATTGATTAAATTAGCAAATAAACAATCTAATAAAGGGAAAATTCTTTGGCGGAAAATCGAAAATTATATGTGGCCATTGCCGGGAATATCGGTGTGGGTAAAACAACGTTAACACGCATGCTCAGCCAAAAATTGGGCTGGAAGGCCTATTACGAAAAAGTGATTGACAATCCTTATCTGGAAGATTTTTACAAGGACATGAAGCGCTGGAGTTTCCACCTGCAAATTTATTTTCTTTCCCATCGTTTTATCAGTCAAAAGGAAATAACCGAGTGGCCGGATTCCTGCATTCAGGATCGCAGCATTTACGAAGATGCCGAAATATTTGCCACCACCCTGCATAAGCAAGGCTTCATGTCCGATCGCGATTTCGACAATTACAAGGCGTTGTTCGAGATCATGACCAGCTATTTGCGGCAACCGGATTTGATTATTTATCTGCGCGCGAGTACCGATTTACTGTTCGAACACATTCGCAAACGGGGGCGTAGCTACGAATTGCAGATGGACCGCGCCTATTTGGAACAATTGAATCAGGCTTACGAAGAATGGATCGAACGGGCCAGAGCGGCCGGTTTTCGGGTCTTTACCTTCGATATGACCAATCGCGATTTCGAGCACAACCCGCGGGATTTCAATATTTTGTACCGCACCATTCGTGATCTGGAAAATCAAAGATGGATCGACGGGCTTTAATTATTACCTACTATTTTCCGCCCTTAGGCGGGGGCGGGGTGCAGCGCATGGCCAAACTGGTCAAATATGCTTCCCGTCTCGGTTGGCATTTTACGGTCATAACCGCCGATGAGCCCACACACATCATTCCCACGGATCCCACCTTAAACGAAGACATTCCCGATTCCGTACGTGTGCGGCGCATTCCCTTCCCCGGATGGCCCGGGGCCAAACGCGGTTTTAGCGCTTTAACGCAAACGGCCGGTTTTTTTAAACGCTACATTAGCGCCTGGCTTTACGTACCGGACAGCCGCAAAAAATGGCTGGAAAAGGCCTGGCCCCGCATCAGGCACGAACTGAAATCTGAAAAATACGATGTGGTTTTGATTAGCATTCCGCCTTATTCGTTGTCATTTTTGGCGCAGGCGATTAAAAAGGAATTTACTCTGCCCGTTATTTTGGATTTGCGTGATCCCTGGTCCATGAATCCCTACAAAATTTACCCGACCCCTTTGCATCGCATTTGGGATCGGCGAACGGAACGGCGTATTATCGCAAACATCTCGTACGGCATCAGTGCTTACCGGCGACTTCTTGACTATTACGGCAAGACGGTGCCCGGGTTTAAAGCGGACTTCTGGCAGGTGATTCCCAACGGATTTGATCGCGACGATTTTGAGGAACTCGGTCCGGTTGAAATGGAGAAAAAAGCAACGTTTGATATCGCTTTTTCGGGAACCGTTTACTCACACATCAATCATCCCACGCCCCTGTTTAAGGCCATGGCTCGTTTAAGAAGGGAGCATTCTGTTCTAACAGACAGGCTGCGTTTTGTCTTTGTGGGTAAGGCCCATATCGATCTTAAGAAGTTGGCCGGAAAGTTTGCCTTGCAAGACCAATTGTCCGTTCGGCCCTATTTGCCCCACCGGCAAAGTTTGCGGGTATTGCAGCGGGCTGATGTTTTGTGTGTGATTTTAGATGATCGCGATCCGCGCAGCGCTTACACGGTAGGGGGTAAGGTGTACGAATATTTGGCGTTGAAAAAACCGATTTTAGCTCTGGTGCCGCCCGATGGAGAAGCCGCCGATCTGATCCGCGCAACCGCTTCGGGAATCGTCGTCTCCCCGCAAAATATCGGGGGGATTGCACAGGTATTAAAGCGCCTGATGCAGGATGATGGGCCGCCCCTTACCTTTAACGGTATTGAAGAATTTGATCGGCAACGACAGGCGCAGGCCTTTATCCGTTTTTTTGAAAAGGTCGTAGCCTCCGCCGCTTCGTCCCGCTAATCGTTCATCTTCAACATTCACGCCCCATTTTTACCTCTTGTTAATGGGCGCGGGCATGGGTAACCAAAGGTCGTCCGCCCCGCATGCGAAAACTGCTGATGATCTGCTCTGCTTTATTAAAAGGAACCGTAATAAACGAAAATTTTTCCAGAACCTGAATATCGTCGATTTGTCGGGGTTTAATGGCCACCCGCCCGCGAATGAGTTCGATCAGCTTCTTGGAATTGATTTTATCCTTCTTGCCCAAAGCGATAAACAGACGCGTTTTACCTTCTTTGTCCAGCGAAGACCCTTTGGAGCCGCTTTCGCGGATTTCGTCGTAGGTAGCGGGATCGATCTCCGCTTCGAAGCTGTAATTGAGTAAGGCCGCGACTACTTCCGTTGGGCTTTTGTCCTGCAAAAGTTGTTTGGCCCAATTGTAGTACTTTTTGTCCAAAGTGCTTTCCATGAGAGTCGATAAATCGTCTTCGATTTTTTTCTTTTTAGCCTGAATCACGTCGTCCACTTTAGGTAATCTTTGTTTTTTGATATCGGCTTTGGCCATGCGTTGAATGAACAGCAAACGCTTGTATTCTCCGGGCGTAATAAAGGTGATGGCCGTGCCTTCGTTGCCGGCACGTCCGGTGCGCCCGATGCGGTGCACGTAAGATTCCGGATCCTGAGGCAACGCGTAGTTGATCACATGGGTTAAATTGTTCACGTCGATGCCGCGTGCGGCCACATCCGTGGCTACCAGGATGTGCGTGCGCTGCTTTTTGAATTTGTTGAGCGTGCGTTCCCGTTGTGCCTGAGAAATATTACCGTGCAGTGCTTCGGCATCGTAACCGCGGTCGATTAAGCGATTGGCTACCTGATCGGCATCGTTTTTAGTGCGACAGAATACCAAACCGTAAAAATCCGTTTCCATATCGATGATACGGCAAAGGGCTTCAAATTTTTCGGACGCTCTGATTTCGTAATAAATTTGTTCGGTTAAATTGGTCGTTAGCGGTTTTTTCTTAACCGTAATAAATTCGTAGCCGTTCATGTATTTGCGGGCCAGTTCCTTGATGCGTGCCGGAATGGTGGCCGAAAACAATAGGGTGCGTTTTTGGGGATTGGTGTGGGTCATTATTTTTTCAATGTCATCGATAAAGCCCATATTGAGCATCTCGTCGGCTTCGTCCAAAATTAAATGTTCGATCCGATCCAATTTCAGAGTCTTGCGCTTGATGTGGTCGATGACGCGACCCGGAGTGCCCACGACGATGTGAATACCCTGTTTGAGCCGGCGTAATTGCTGGTCGATGGATTGTCCGCCGTAAATGGGAACAACGCGAATATCTCGTTGACCTTTTAAGGAATTAATCTCTTCGGAAACCTGCACGGCCAATTCCCGCGTGGGAGCCAGAATAAGGGCTTGAACGGAGCGGGCAGCAGGATCGATCATTTCGATAAGGGGCAGGCCGAAAGCAGCGGTCTTGCCCGTTCCGGTTTGGGCCTGCGCAATGATGTTGGTGTCGTCTTTAAGCATCACGGGGATGGTCAGGGCTTGAATATCGGTCGGCTCTTCAAATCCCTTGGTTTTAATAGCGGATAGCGATTCGGCAGTAAGGCCGAGTTCGTCAAATGATTTTGTGCTCATCATGTAAAAAAATCTTTCTTTGGTTACGCATCGGTTTTTAATCGAAGTAAAACGAAGGCTGTTCTAAAACCGTAAAACTACGGGCTTGCTTCAACGCCTTTTGTCATTGCGCGCGAAACGCGTGTTCCGCGTAAGGCTCCGGGGAACAACTTCGGCTTATGGTTTCGGGATGTGCTTGCCGACGGGCGGAAAGAATAACCGGGAAATTCTATTGCAGGCAAAATCTAAAAAACCAACGCGACAATTAGTTAGCTTCGGGTACCTCGAACGATGTCATTTAATGTAAACGACGATCGATGGTCACTTTTCGCTAAAGGGCATACCGATACGTCGCATTATTGATCGGAGTAACATACGAATATTCTGCGGCATATCCAAATATTAAAGGAAAAAAAGAAGTTCGGCTTTGATAAGGTAGCCGAACTTCCGGGAACAGAGACGTTAAAAGGTATCGATAATCCTATTTAAAGTGGGGCTGGGGCGCATTTCTTTTTCGACCAGGGTTTCATCCGGTTTGTAATATCCGCCGATATTCACCGCATGTCCCTGTGCGGCCAACAGCTCCTGATTGATTTTCGCTTCGTTGGCTTTCAATTCTTGCGCCATGCGTGCAAAACGTTCTTTCATTTCAGGATCTTCATCCTGCTCGGCCAGGGATTCGGCCCAGTACATGGCCAGGTAGAATGTGCTGCCGCGGTTGTCCAGTTCGTTAACCTTACGCGAAGGCATTTTACCGTTTTCCAGATATTTACTCACCGCCTGATCCAATGTTTTGGCCAGCAGGGCGGCCTTCTTGTTACCCGTTTTTTCGTGAATCATTTCCAGAGAAGGCACCAGGGCACAATATTCGCCCAGAGAATCCCAGCGCAAATGGCCTTCTTCCAAAAATTGTTGCACGTGTTTGGGAGCCGAACCACCGGCGCCTGTTTCGAACAAACCGCCGCCTTTTAACAAAGGAACGATGGACAGCATGCGCGCACTGGTACCCAGTTCGAGAATGGGGAACAAATCGGTTAGAAAATCACGCAGGACATTGCCGGTTACGCTGATGGTATCTTCCCCGCGTCGTACCCGTTCCAGAGAAAAACGCATGGCGTCGTCCGGACGCATGATGCGGATGTCCAGACCGGAAAGGTCGTGTTGTTTCAAATATTTTTCCACTTTTTTAATGATTTCCCGATCGTGTGCGCGGCGGTCATCCAACCAGAAGATAGCCGGCGATCCGCTTTCGCGAGCGCGTTTAACAGCCAGACGTACCCAATCCTGAATGGGAATATCTTTGGCCTGGCACATTCTGAAAATATCGCCTTTTTCCACGGGCTGTTCCAATAAGGTATTCCCCTCTTTGTCCACGCAGCGAATGATTCCTTCACCCGCCGCTTCGAAGGTTTTGTCGTGCGAACCGTATTCTTCGGCTTTTTGGGCCATTAAACCCACATTGGAAACATCGCCCATGGTAGCGGGATCGAATTGTCCGTTTTTCTGGCAATCTTCAATAACCACCTGGTAGATCGTGGCATAGCTGCGATCCGGAATCATGGCCAGAGTGTCTTGCAGTTCACCGTGTTTATTCCACATTTTGCCACCGTCGCGGATGACCACCGGCATGGAAGCATCGATGATGACTTTGTTGGGCAAATGTAAGTTGGTGATGCCTTTGGCGCTATCTACCATGGCCAAATCCGGGCGCTTTTCGTACACGGCATTAATGTCGGCTTCGATTTCGGCGCGCTTTTCTTCGGGCAGTTTTTTAATCTTTTCCAGAATGTCGGCCAATCCGTTGTTGACATTGGCTCCGATTTCTTTCAGGGTTTCGGCGTGCTTTTCCAGAGCGTCCTTGTAATAAACGGAAACGGCATGGCCGAACATGATGGGATCGGAAACTTTCATCATGGTTGCTTTCAAATGCAGAGAAAGCAAAATATCGTCCTTCTTGGCTTCTTCGATTTTTTGCGCGTAAAAGTTTCGCAATTCACGCACATTCATGACGGCCGCATCCAGCACTTCGCCTTCCAATAAGGGCAGGCTTTCCTTAAGAACGGTGACGTTACCCGCTTTGTCCACATATTCGATGCGGGCATCGGTCGCCTTTTCTAAGGTAATGGATTTTTCACTGCCGTAATAATCGCCTTTTTCCATGTGCCCCACGCGTGTTTTGGAGCCTTCTTTAGGCCAGGGTTTCATCATTTTGTGGGGATTTTTCTTGGCAAATGCTTTTACGGCCGGCGCCGGACGACGATCGGAATTGCCTTCACGCAAAACCGGATTAACTGCGGAACCCAGCACTTTGGCAAAGCGGGCTTGCAGGGCTTTTTCTTCGTCCGTTTTGGCCTCTTCGGGATAATCCGGCACGTTAAAACCTTTTTCCTGCAATTCCTTAATGGCCGCCTGCAACTGGGGAACCGAAGCGCTGATGTTCGGTAGCTTGATGATGTTGGTGTCCGGATGTTGGGTGAGTTCACCCAATTCTTTCAGGGCATCCGGCACCCGCTGTTCTTCTCTCAAATAATCCGGGAAATTGGCCAGAATACGTCCGGCCAGAGAGATGTCCTTTATTTCGATCTCGATATTGGTGTTTTTGGTGAAAGCTTTAATAACGGGTAGTAAAGAAAAGCTGGCCAGATAGGGCGCTTCATCGGTTTTGGTCCAATAGATTTTAGATGTTTTCATCGTGTTTTCCTCGATTCTATTTTAGATGGTTGACAGTTAAAAACCGCCGGGTGTTCGACGGTTTTTGCCCGTTTGTTCCGTTTTATTGACTCCGCTAAGTTAATCAAAAAAGCCGGTATTCCGCAATAAAAAAGGTAAGGTTTTTGGGGGATTTTGTCATTGGGCCGAAAGGGAATCCCTTTGTTATT
>CAZHIZ010000031.1:0-11489 GCA_964532875.1 uncultured Caldithrix sp.
GGAATAGCAGTTGGTTAGAAAAAGCACTAACAAAGCGGCAATAATAACGGTTGTTTGACGATGGATTCGTTGCATAATCAATCACCTGACTTTCCTCTTTTAATCGCTCATTAGAATAAAAAATATTGCAGCGAAAATCAATGGGGAAGGGCAAATAAGATTTTGGGTTTTAGGCAGGAATGTTTAATTGTCATTATGGTTTAAGCGCATTGATCATTTTTGAAAGAACTCAACGCTCTTTGAAATAAGGTAATATTTCCGAAAGATCGCAACGAATTCCGTCTTTTACTTTTTGATAATAAATTATGGCCACGTCAATTGACTCTGCCAAATTTCTCTTCGATTTGTAAGTTTCCGGTTTAATACTTACCGGCAGCTCTCCAAGATAACCATCTATCCCCTTCGTTTCATCTGCGGGTTCAGATAGTCGATAGGATGTATTAAGTTCCCGTGCAATTTTATCTAAGATAGCCTGTTGAAACTTTAACCCGACGTACGTTTTAACAAAGAGCAAATCCTCTACCCATCGTTCAATCATTGGGCGATCTATTGTATTCATGGCCTCTTTTAATTTGCCAATCATATTCTCAATTCTATCCATTGCCTGCTTCAGTGCATCGGGATAGCGCTCGAGATACCATTCCTGCCATTCTTCAATAGTGCTCCCATCAAATTTTTGAATCAATTCACTTAACTGCCCCACAACGACAGGCCGAGTTCCTTGCGCATTTTGATTGGCTAAATTTATAATTTGAGTAATATATTTAGGGAATTCAGGGATAGGTTGGCCTAAAAAACGTCGGATTTCTTCTGTGCGAATTTTTAAAATCGTTTTCATCTTTCAACCGTTGAAATAGGCAGTAAAAGAGCACGAAATTTATTTTTATATTTGAATTCGGCTTGTTCATCAACCGTACACAACTTCCGTTTAATCAAATGGGCGTTAATAAAGGTTTTGTTCTTCAGATAAAGATAAGCCATTAAACGATCTTCCCGATCATATTTTTGTTCATCGTATTTAAGAAATACGGGGCGGCTTAATATTTTTTGGGCCAGAAACGCTTTGGCTTCCTCTTCTTTCTCGGCAATAGGGCGCACACCCAGCAACTTGACTTTTAATCCGTTCGAAAGCTCAACAATATCAGGGGCTAAAATTTTTTTAACATAAAAATAGGTCTGTCGCCTTGTGCCGTTTTGCGCATCGTCCATTGTGATTTTTGAACCGAACTTTAACTTGGTGGGATCAACTTTTTTTTCAAATCGAATCGGATCCTTAAAAACATACGGTAACTGTGCTATTTCACCGCTCCAATCGGTTTGTTCAAGATTTTGTTTTTTGAAAAGGACTTCCATATTTTGAAATAATTGTGGGGTGTTTAAATTTAATTTTTTTTCAATAATCGATTTAAAAGATTCGTTAATTTCAAATCCGATCGAATTCCTTCCTGTCATGGAAGCGGCCAGGCTGGTTGTTCCGCTGCCTAAGAACGGGTCTAAAACGGTCTCTCCGACGAAAGTGAACATTTCTATTAAACGTTTAGGCAGCTCTACCGGGAACATGGCTAAGTGTTTGTCCTGACGGACTCCGTTAAAATACCAATGGCCTGAAAAATATTCTTTCCATTTTTCTTTGTCCATTTTTGATTTTTGCTTTGCCTCATTTGAAGGTGGCGCTGTTTTACCCGGCTTTTTAAAAAGTAAAATAAATTCATAATCGATTTCAACAATGCCATTTCTTGGATAAGGATAAGAACCCATAACCGTTGCCCCGCCGGTTGTATTCATGGTCGTTCTTTTTTGCCAAATGATTGCCCCCATGTAATCAAAACCGATTGTTTCACAAAATTTAATAATTTCAGTACGAATCGGAATAACCTTGTAACGCCCGTAATAAACAGCCCGCGCAAACTGATCTCCGATATTTACGGCCAAACGGCAACCCGGTTTTAATACACGATAACTCTCTTTCCATACCAGGTTTAAATTGTTGATATAGTCTTCGTAACTGTCATTAAAACCGATTTGCTCTTGTGAGCCGTAGTCCTTTAGTTGCCAATAGGGCGGCGATGTTACGATTAAATGCACAGAGGCATCATCTAGCATCTCCATTTTTCTAGCATCGCCGAATATTATGATATGTTTGGTTTTCATCAATAAATTTTTCCCTTTTGAAATTTAAATGGCACTAAAATTTAAAAATTTTTTGGCTCGCTTTATTATCGCCAATATCCGGCCATTCCATTTAGCGGTTGCGGCCTAACACCTCCCTTAAGCGATCATTTTTTCGCTTTGCGCTCATTTTCCTCTTTAAAAATCTCATCCATACGCTTGTTGTCTTCCACTCCGTTTTCATCGTACTTGGAATAAGTCGAGCCGTAACCTTTATCTTGCCGTATCTGGTTTAATTGATTCTTCTTGAGATACAATTCCGTTAATTTCTGCGGATCCAGTCCCACCAATTGACACTTACTGACCCAAAAATGCAATTCGTCAATCAATTCGATACGAATATTGTCCCAATCGATTTCATCCATGTCTTTCCACCACTTCCAGGGTAACGAATCTTCCATTTCAATGGACTCATGGATCAAAGCCCGATTGTAATTAAGCAACCATTTCACCCGTTCGTTAACGGTTTCGGAATCGGTACGATTCTGATCGCATAACGCATCGTAATCCTGTCCGTGGCGTTCTTTTAAGATGCGCTTATTCAGTTCATATTGTTTTTTAAAAATACGTTCTAAAAAATCCATTGTTGCCTCGCAGCCTTAACGTTTATTTTTTTAATTCTTTATTTAAAATCGATTCCAATTTTTCCACTTTTTTATTAAGACGACTTTCTTTTGTTTTCCGATAGTCCATTTTTAATGTCATGGAAATACGCGAACAATCTTTTTCCAATTCTTTGAAGCAAGCGCGAACGACACCCATCACCTCATCATAGTCACCTTCCAGCACCGTTCCCATGGGATTTAGGCGATAGGTTACTCCGCTTTTGTCGATTACATCCAAAATACGCGCCACATAAGGCGAAAGACTTTCGCCTTTGTCCAGCGGGAACATACTGAATTCCACCATCACCATATTCTGCCCTCCTTACGATACGTTGTTACCACTATTTCTTTTTAGGCGGCTTGATTTGTTCCAATTGCATTTTATGATACATGTAAACACGAATGGCTCGGAATAATATGGCAATATAAATGACAATTAACGAATACAATAAAGCGGCACGGGCAAAAGCACTGATCATACGGTACCAATGCACAAAACTTTGCGCAAATAAGAGCACGGTAAAAATGCTTAACAGGCCGTTAAAAAAATTAAGAGGTTTGTAATTCCATTTCTTGCCTTTGTGTTCCGTTTTCAAATCATACACCATCAACATGTAGGTCGCGGTGGACACAATGGAGGCCAATAAGAATTGGGTGGCTTCCATCCAATCGAACAGATGAAATAGAAAATAACTGATCACAAAAGTCAATATGGGCAGCCACTCCAAAATGCTTTTTTTCTGTTCCATAAAATATTCCCTATTATTATGAGCTTGTATTAAACGACAGATACATTTTGTACAACTCTACGACTAATACTTTAATCACCGCTGCAGCCGGTACCGCTAAAAACATCCCCATAATACCCCAAAATTGCCCACCGATGATCACGGCGAAAAGGACGATTAAAGGATGCATTTGCACACTACCCGCAACAACCAGCGGCTGAACCAACACATTGTCCAACAATTGAATAATACCAAAAGCCGCGGCTACCATAATCATTTGATTAATCGTTCCGTTGCTTAAAAAAACGACTAAAATAGCCACGATGGCTCCGGTTAACGGCCCCACAAAGGGCACCATATTGGCCAGACCGGCAAATGTACCGATCAGCAAAAAATAAGGCACATGTAAAATCCACAGGGCAATGATCGATAAAAAGCCGATAATGGCCGCATCAAAAAATTGCCCGCGCAAATAGCCGCCTATCTGTTGATCCGTTTTGTACAATAAATTCAGCGTCATTTCAAAATAGCGGTTCGGTATGATACTGACCAGGCCTTTTTTAATATTTCGCCCGTCCTTCAACAAAAAGAAAACCACAAAGGGAATGACTACCAGTGTGGTGATCAACGAAATTAAACTACCTACTAGGGAAAATAACGAATTGGAAAAATGGTTGATTGCCTCGTTAATTTTGGTCGTAATATCCAGATTGGCATTTTTAAGCAAGGGAATGTTTTCTTTCAGAGCTCTTTCCATGCGGCGAATGGCTTCAGTCCCCTGGCCCGAGCTGAAAGAATGCTGAATAACTTTTACCTGATCGATCACCAATGGTACGAAAAAATAAATAAATAAAAACAGAAAGAGAGCCAGAGCCAAAAAAACCAGAGAGGTAGCTTGCATGCGTGTTAGGCCTTTGTATTCCAAAAATGATGTAATCGGATCAAGAATGTAGGCCAACAGAGCACCAATGATAAAAATTGTAATAATATTGCTCAGTTTAATCAACACCCAAACCAGCGCCGCCAAAAACAGGATGGCCAAAAGAATCTTTAAAAAGCGATTTACGGTTACGTCCATTAATGCTCCCTTTTTGTCAAGGAATTCAACTTTTTCCTTAACTCCTGATTTTCCAAATTACTGTGGCGCAATCGTTCGGCAATCATTTGTGATAAGCGCAATAATATTTTATTCCCCGTTCTGGGGAAAGTTTCCAAAATGCTGAACAAATCCGGCTGGAAAAATCCGTAAAGTTTGGTGGGCTTGGCCGCAATCGCCGATGCGGTTCGGGGCGCCTCTAACAGTAGAGCCATTTCACCGAAAAAATCGCCTTTGGTTAATACGGCCAGTACTTTTTTCTCCGGCCCGAGCGTAATGTGCACTTCACCCGAATCGATAATGTACATGCCGACACCGGGTTGCCCTTCGTTAAAAATCACCTCATTTTGTTTGTACGTGCGTTGGTGTAAAATACGCTCCAATTGGCGCAGTTCTCTGCGGCTCAAATCCTGAAAAAGCGGAATTTTTTTCAGTACGTTTAATGTATCGGTCTCTTCCGATGATTGTTTGCGGAAAATATTGGTCCACAAGCTATCTTCTTTCATGGTCATCCCTCAAATCCTTTTCTTGCAATATAATCCCTTTCCGTATGCAGAGCAAGAAGGCTTTTTTTACTTTTTATTTGTTGTGATTTGTAGTAAATTCAACCTGAATTCGGCAATGCCCAATGTCCGTTGCCGATTCTTTTAATTGATTAGACGGAAAGCGTTTACGCAATCCGTTGGGGGAACGTGTACTTAAAAATCACGGAGGAAATCATGCAAAAGAAATTCATTTTATTGCTAAGCGGACTTTTGCTGACGATTTTTATGGCCGGTTCTTTACTGGCACAGGACAAAGCTTTTTACGAGAAAAAATTCGTATGGGACAAAGAACGTACGATTTTTAGCGCCGATTTTGACAAAGTCAAAAAGCCTACCATGAAAGACTTCAAAATAAACGTCTTTCACTTTGCCCCGGTACATCAGGACACGACAGGCACTTGTTGGGCTTTTTCCACGGTCTCTTTTTTAGAATCCGAGATTTACCGCTTACACAAGAAAAAAATTAAATTGTCGGAAATGTTCATTGTTTATTGGGAATATGTGGAAAAGGCACGTTACTTCGTACAGAAAAAGGGCGAATCCAATTTCGGCGAAGGTTCGGAATCCAACGCGGTTCTGGCTCGCATGAAACAGTATGGTCTCGTTCCTGAAAGCGTTTACAACGGTTTGTTGCCCGGACAAAAGCGCTACACGCATCGCGAAATGTTCAAAGAAATGAATGACTATCTACATTTCATCAAGAAAAAAGGCTACTGGGATGAAAAGATCGTATTGACCACCATTAAACAAATCCTCAACAAATACATGGGCCAGCCGCCCAGCGAATTCCAATACGAAGGCAAAACTTACACCCCCGTTACTTTTCGCGATCAGGTTTGCCAGCTTAATCCCGACGATTATGTTGAATTCATGTCCACCATGCGCGATACGTTTTACACCAAGGCCGAATACAAGGTACCCGATAATTGGTGGCACTCCAAAGATTACCACAACATTCCGCTGAAGGTTTTCTACAAAACAATTAAAAACGCCATTAAACACGGCTATTCCATTGCCATCGGCGGCGATGTAAGCGAACCGGGGCGCTACGGCTGGGAAGATATTGCTATCATTGTGCCCTGGGATATTCCCGATAAATACATCAATCAATATTCGCGCGAATTCCGCATTTACAACCACACGACCACCGATGACCACGGTATTCATTTGGTCGGCTACACGCACAAATACGGTCACGATTGGTTTCTAATCAAAGATTCCGCTTCCAGTGCACGTTACGGGAAATACAAAGGTTACTATTTTTTCCGGGATGATTTCATCAAATTAAAAATGCTTACGTTCCTGGTGCATAAAGATGCGGCTAAAGACGTGTTGAAACATTTTAAATCGAAATGATTCTTTTTAAAGGCGGGCGATTTTTCCTTTATTGATAACGGGAAAATTTCCCGCTTTTTTCACTTTTAATCGGCCAAACAAATGTTTCGCCTTTAGCGGAGCGCATGCGCTGTTTTAGGCGCAATAACTTTTGGGCTATGCTTTGAACCTCCTGTAAAAAACGTTCGTCATAGTCCATCTCTTCGGAACGATATTGTAAAATCAAAACCCGTAACTGTTCCTGCAGCATGCCATATTCTTCAAACAGGCTCGATGTGGCCATGAGATTTCCTCCGCTTTTTCTTTACTATTTATCATCGTCTTTCTAAACGCGATAATGAAAGATTTGCTCCCTTGAAGCGCCAAATGCACACTTTTTTACCAATTACCGTCAAGTATTTTGTTAAGTGGCAAAAAAAACGTAAATTTTCGTTTTAAACGATAATTATTTGACGGAGGAGGCACAAATGAGAAACATGGCGCGTTTAAGTTTATTTTTTATTTTTTTTCTCATGATTTCTTGCGGAGGTCAGAAACTTTCGCAAGAAAACAAACGTTTAAAAGACCAAATTTCGGAGCTTAAAATGGAAGTGATGCAATACGAGAATCTTGGACAGCATATTCAATTTTTGATCGACCAGATGAAAGATGTTAAAGCACGCATCGTAACCAATTACGGTAACATCGAAATGCGTTTTTTCCCGAGCAAAGCGCCCATTACCTGCTTTAGTTTTATCGCCCATGCCGAAAGCGGTTATTACGACGGCCTTCTTTTCCACCGGGTGATTAAGGGATTTATGATTCAAGGCGGCGACCCCAACACGCGCACCGGTAATGTGCAAAGTTACGGTTTAGGTGGCCCCTTGGTACACATTCCCAATGAATTCAACGATTTGCACCACGATCGCGGTATGGTTTCCATGGCACGTGTTAGTGATCCTACTGCCGGAGCGGGTAGCCAATTTTTTATCGTACAAAAAGCGGCTCGCCATCTCGATCACCAATATACCGTTTTCGCGCAGGTAACCAAAGGCATGGATGTGGTAGACAAAATCGCCGATGTCCCCGTTAACGATCGTGATTTGCCTTTGACTCCGGTTAAGATCATTAAAATCGATGTTTTTAAATAAAAAAGGAAGAGTCCGCCTAAAATAACCATCCAGATTTTTCACGGTATTGAAAACGAACGTCCATGGGAACGGACTCTGGAAATAAATTAAAAAGGAGGTTTTTACATGCACCGTTTTACGCTTTTCTTTCTACTCGCTTTATTTTTGTTTGCCGCTTGTTCCAGACAAAATTCAGGCATCCAAAAACAATATTTCGACGACTCTTATCGCCCGCAAGACGACCTTTATCGCTATGTGAACGGCAAATGGCTGAAGATCACCCCCATTCCCAAAGACAAATCCAACTACGGTGCTTTTACCATTTTGCAGGAACAAAACGAAAAACGTCTCCATGACATCGTAGAAACGCTGGCCAGAACCAAACAGGCCCCGAATTCCGACAAACAAAAAGTCGCCGATTTTTACAAAAGTTTCATGGACAGCGCACGGGTTGAAAAATTGGGCATCACTCCGCTTAAAGAAGATTTGCAACGCATCGAGAATATTGCCAGCAAAAAAGAGCTGATCCGAGAAATGGCCGATTTGAAAAAAATGGGCGTGCAATTGCCTTTTGGATTTTATGTGGGTCAGGATCAAAAAAATTCATCCCGCTACATCGTGTATGTCGGTCAGTCCGGTTTGGGGTTACCCGATCGCGACTACTATTTGCGCCCTACTCCCAAGTTTCAGCAATTCCGTAAAGCCTATCAGGATTACATCGCACATATCCTGACTTTGAGCAAAATCGATCAGGCACAAGATCGGGCCAAAACCATCATGCGCATGGAAACGGACATGGCCAAAGCCCATTGGACACGCGTGCAAAACCGTCAACGGGAAAAAACATACAACAAATTCGCTTTTAAACAGCTTGACCGGCAGGCCCCTCAATTCGATTGGGCAACATTTTTTAAGGCCTGCGAAATGCCGCAATTCGACACGCTAATTGTTTCCCAGCCCAGCTATTTGAAAACCTTCGGCAAGCTGTTCAAAAAATATTCTCTGCAGGACTGGAAAAGCTACCTGCAATTTAAGCTTATTTCACGGTTTGCCAGCTACCTGAGCCACGATTTTGTGCAAACCAAATTCGATTTCTACGGGAAAACCCTGACCGGAACCCCCGAAATGAGTCCGCGCTGGAAACGCGCCATGGGCACCATGAACGGGATGATCGGCCAACTGTTGGGCAAAATGTACGTGGCCAGATACTTTCCGCCCAAAGCTAAAAAACGCATGCTGCAATTGGTACAAAACCTTTTGTCCGTTTACGGTGAACGCATCAAACAATTGGACTGGATGAGCCCGGAGACCAAAAAACAAGCCCTGATTAAATTGTCCAAATTCCACTACAAAATCGGCTACCCGGACAAGTGGAAAGACTATTCTTCATTAACCGTCAAACCGGACGATTTGGTGGGTAATGTGAAACGGGCCAGTTTATTTGCCTACTATTACAACATCCACAAATTAGGCAAACCGGTCGATCGCAAAGAATGGTTCATGAATCCACACACGGTGAATGCCTACTACGATCCATCCATGAATGAAGTGGTTTTTCCGGCCGGTATTTTGCAACCGCCGTTTTTCAATATGAATGCCGACGATGCCGTTAATTACGGAGCCATCGGTTCGGTCATCGGACACGAAATTACACATGGCTTTGATGATCAGGGTAGTAAATCGGACGGCGACGGAAACTTGCGCAATTGGTGGACGGAACAGGATCGAAAAAATTTCGAAAAACGAGCCGAAAAATTGGTCAAGCAGTTCAGCCGTTATGTTGTGGTGGACACCATGCATTTGAACGGCAAATTAACCCTCGGCGAAAATATTGCCGATTTGGGCGGTGTAACCATTTCGTACCATGCTTACCGCAAATCGTTACACGGTAAGCCCGCACCCAAGCTGGACGGTTTTACCGGCGATCAACGCTTTTTCATCGGTTGGGCTCAAATCTGGAAACGCAAATATCGTAAAGACGAATTACGGCGCCGCGTGCTCACGGATCCCCATTCCCCCAGTCAATTCCGCGTGAACGGTGTGGTGGTAAACGTACCCGAATTTTACACGGCTTTCCATGTGACGCCAAAAGACTCGTTGTATTTACCGCCGGAACAACGCGTTAAGATCTGGTAAAATCTCGTTAAATCCGAAAGAATGCCTTCACGTTTAAAAGCAAAAGTCCCGTTATTTTCAACGGGACTTTTTAATTTTTTTTGGAACAGTTTCATTGCCGCCTTATTTTAAAGCGCTTAATCCTTCCAAAAATTGACCATCGTAGAAATTTTTACGATGGAATAGAGTAATACAACGGTACCCACCCATTGCACCACACTCAGATATTTTTTGTAAATGAGATATTCCAGCAAAATGGCGGTAATGGGAAAAGCCAATTCACAAATTGTTGACACGGAAGCCGGAATTTGTCGCAATCCGAAATAATACATAAAAATGGCAGGCGCTCCGGTAAAAAGAATAATCATGGCAAAGATGAACCATTGATGTCTGCTAATCTGATGGATCACTTCTATTTTTTGCGTAAACAATGCCAAAACAATCATCAATATGGCCGTTACCAGAAAACGTAAGTAAGTGGCAAAATGAAAATCGATTTTACGTAGCAAGCGTTTGCTCAGAACGGTCGAAGCGGCAAAACTGACCGTGGCCAACAGGGCGAAAGCCACTGCCAACAGCGTTTTGTTCCCCGTGCTCAGATTGGGCAAACGCGCACCGAAAGTCATGAAGTAGGCGCTAATCAAAGCAATGGCCGCCCACTTAATGAAAATTTTGGGCAAGCGCTCTTTTAGAAGTAAAGCGGCCAGAGCAATGGCAAAAACCGGCTGCAATTTTTGAATGAGTACGACCACCGAAAGATTGACGTATTGCACGTAAAAAATAGCTTTGGTAATAGCCAGGGTACCGACCGCCCCGCCCAGAACGGCCACCCCTAACAACGAACCCCATTCTTTGTAATTGAGTTGTTTTAATTTCGGAAATTGGGAAACGAAAAATGGCGTCATGATTAAGGCAGCCACTCCGGATTCGATCATGACCACCAGAATAACAGGTAGGGTGTACAATGACGGCCGTAAGACGATACCGTCCACCCCCCATAAAGCTGCGGCAAAAATAACAAACAACGGCGCAAAGCGACGTTCTTTTAATCGTTTCAAATTCCCTTTTCCTTTTTGATTAAAAACGGGCACAATTTAGGATTAATTTGTATTCCAAACAAAATTCCTTGCATCCGCATTTGCCATCGATGCCCCTTTCCTGTAACTTTCGGCAATAAGAATGAAAACCAAGGTAACGGAGAAACCGATGAACGACCTTTTTTGGGCCTGCTTCCATCCCAGCCGTACGGCGCGCCAGAAGTTCCAAATCGACGAGACATTATTTAAAAGCAACGGCGATGTGGTTTTTAGCAATTTACGAGCCGTGCGTGTTCTCAGTGAAAAATTGCGTGCCGAACAAGCCGATGTTCGCGCTTCGGAAATAAATGCCATGGGCTTACTGCACGAAATCGAACATGCCGTCATCCATGCCTATCGCCAAAAGACGGATGCACGTTTTTTCAGCCTTTTGGAACAATTTTTAATCGAAAGGCTGGGCAAGAAACAATACGAACAACTGCTTTTGAAATTCTGTGAACACTTCCCTCCGGATGCCGTTTTTAAAGGGAAGCAAAGCCCTTTAGAATATCTGAGTCAAAAAACGGGTACCGTGCCCAATCGCTTCATCCTTCTGGAAGAGATGATTCCCTTGTGGGTCGATTTGCTTAACCCCGCATTTAAAGGAATTCACTCCCTAATTGATCCGGCGGAACTAAACAAGGAAATTCCTTTTGACAAAACCTATCCGTTATTGGAAGATTTTTTGCGCTCACGGCCTCCGGTACCCCA
>CAZHIZ010000031.1:11589-16080 GCA_964532875.1 uncultured Caldithrix sp.
ACGGACTGGATGCCCAGACTGGTGCTGATAGCCAAAAGTACCTATGTCTGGTTAGACCAGCTCAGCAAAAAATACCAGCGCCCTATCCATCGCCTGGATCAGATTCCCGACGAAGAACTTCGTTTCCTGGCTTCATTCGGTATTACGGGTCTCTGGCTCATCGGTATTTGGGAACGCAGCAAGGCTTCGCAAAAAATCAAGCAAAAAACCGGAAATCCCGAAGCCGCCGCCTCCGCTTATTCTTTGTACGATTATGAAGTGGCTTACGATTTGGGCGGCGAATCCGCTTTGCAAAATTTAAAGGAACGCGCCTGGCATTATGGCATCCGCATGGCCACAGACATGGTGCCCAACCACACGGGCATCGATTCCAAATGGGTGATTGAACATCCCGATCGCTTTATTCAATTGCCTTATTCGCCTTTTCCACAATATTCTTTTAACGGTCCCGATCTGTGCGACCATCCCGAGGTGGGCGTTTTTATTGAGGATGGCTATTGGGATCGCAGTGATGCCGCCGTGGTATTCAAACGCGTGCACTATCCCTCGGGGGAAACCCGCTTCATCTATCACGGTAATGACGGCACCAGCATGCCCTGGAACGATACGGCCCAATTAAATTATCTCAATCCCGAAGTGCGGGAAGCCGTTCTGCAAAAAATTATCGAAATTGCACGGCGTTTCCCAATCATTCGTTTCGATGCGGCCATGACCCTAACCAAAAAACACTTTCAACGCTTGTGGTTTCCCGAACCCGGACACGGCGGCGACATTCCTTCCCGCGCCGAATTTGCCATGAGCAAACAGGAATTTGACAAACATTTTCCCAAAGAATTCTGGCGTGAGGTAGTAGATCGGGTGCAAAAAGAAGCGCCGGATACCCTGCTGTTGGCCGAGGCCTTTTGGTTAATGGAAAGTTATTTTGTGCGCACATTGGGCATGCATCGCGTTTACAACAGCGCCTTCATGAATATGCTTAAAAACGAAGAAAACGATAAATATCGACAACTCGTCAAAAATGTTTTACAATTCAATCCGCAAATTTTGAAACGTTACGTCAACTTTATGAATAATCCGGACGAAGAAACGGCCGCCGTACAATTCGGTACCGGCGACAAATACTTCGGCGTGTGTACCATGCTGGTTACCATGCCCGGCTTACCCATGTTCGGGCACGGTCAGTTGGAAGGATTCCGCGAAAAATACGGCATGGAATACAAACGGGCCTATTGGGACGAACAGGAAGATTCCGAACTAATAGCCAATCATTTTAAATTGATTGCGCCGCTTTTGCACAAACGCTATCTCTTTAGCGAAGTGGACCATTTTCTGTTTTACGATGTTTTCCGCCCCGAAGGCGGAACCGTTGAATCGGTTTTTGCCTACAGTAATCGCTTTGGTGATGAGAACGCACTTATTGTTTACAACAATAGTTTTCAATCCGCCGCCGGCTGGATTCACCTGTCCGTCGCTTTTAAGGATGGCGATCGCACGGTGCAAAAAACCTTGCTTGAGGGCCTGGGCCTGGCTCAGGGCGACTTCGTTCTCTTTAAAGATCATGTTACCGGATTGGAATACATTCGACGTTACGATGAACTGCGCAATCAGGGCCTGTTCGTCTCTTTGGGCGCTTACAAATACAATGTGTTCCTGAATTTCCACACGGTTACTGCGAGCGAATCGGAGCCGTACGCACAACTTTACGAAACCTTGCAGGGTGAGGGGACACCCGATCTGCAGGAAGCTTTACTGAACATTCGCTACCGTCCCGTTCATCAGGCCGTTCGTTCTTTACTGGCTTCCGATTCCCTTCGGACGGCACTTCAAAAATCAACTGCTGCCGATACCGTTTTGGCAACGTTTCGTTCTGCTCTTGAAGATTGCTGCAGTCGCTTAGCTTCGTTCGAGCATAGCGCGCCGCTCGATCCATCCGATTTGAAGGATATTTTGCGCCCCCTGCAGCGATTTTTACGGATGAAAGAAAATCCGCCATTTCCGCTCGCCGACAATGGTAACGCTCCCCTTTCTCCGACGGCTGTTCGCCTAGAACGGCTTTTCGAACCGGATGGAGAAAAAATCGATCCCGACCTGCCATTTTTTCAAGCCTTTTTGATTTTACAGGCTTTAAAGGCCTTTTACAAACCAAACGATCCGGCCGATTTTTCTTTTTTACATGATCGCCGCCTGAATAATGTTTTTGACGAGCATTTACAAAACCTTACGGAATCGGCCGCACGCGAAACGCTCACCTTGCCCCTTTTAATAATTCTCTCTTTCTTTGAAAAGGGCCTGAAGTTTAAATCCATCCGGCACATGCGGGCCGCCATGGAACATTTGATTTCTTTTGAATTAACGGCGCAATATTTAGACATTCATCCTTTTGAAGGCGTGTACTATTTCAATAAAGAGCGTTTCGAAGAATTGCTTTTTTGGCTCTATTTCCTGAACCTGTTGGAGGCCTGTCCCAAACCCGCCCGTACCTGCAAAAGCGCCCTGAATGGCATGAAACGGCTGGAAAAATTGTGTAAAAAAGCGGAGCAGGCCGGCTATCGCTGGTTTGATTTTTTGGAAAGCTTAAACGGGGGCCGCTAATCGATCAACGGTAGCAATTGATACTTAAACATGCTGTCCATGCGATCCAATTGACGCAAATCCGAGCGGATCTGATCGATGGAGGTAAAAAAGTCCACAGGGTAAGTGGGGTACAAATCTTTGTTCGGTCCTTTGTGCGGCGGATTATCCTGCATCAATTCCAGCAAAAACAACGATTGGTACAAATAGGTTCGGGCGGCTTCGAATTCACCCAACTGCACAAGGCAACGTGCTTTGAGATGCGTGTAAACCGCACAAGAGGGATTTAAAGCCAGGGCTTTGTTCACGCAACTTAAGGCTTCGTTGTATTCTTTTTTGTCCACCAAAACCACGGTAGCCAAATAGTTTAGATATTCGTCCGAAGGGTATTCTTTGTAAATATTCAAGATGTATTCGTTGTAGCGATCGCGGTAATTGCGCCAGGCCAATTGGCTATTGACTTCGAAAATGCGTTCGATCAGTTCCGGAGAAATTTCGCTGTATTCGTCACTTAATTTGGAATAAATTTCGAAGGTGCGTTCAAAAGAAAAGGGTTCGTCATCGAAGATATCGGGCGCTTTGCTATTCCGATGGCGCTTGGCCAATTTTTCCATTTCTTCCGGATTGTTGCGCATGAATACTTCGTTACCGATTTCAAAAATCTCGTTAATGGATTCCAGTGTAAACGATAAGGTAAAATTGCGCTTCTTGTAAAGCGTAAAAATTTCTTTAATGGATTTTTGTAATTTTGATTTGGAAATCATTGGCCCTCATCCCTTTGGATGATCATAAAACTGCTACCCTCTAATTTAATCGTCCGATTTTGCTTTTGTTTAAACTTTGAACCTTCTATTTTTAAAATCTTTCCTTCCGGAACATTTTCGAAAATCCGGCACTTCTTTGATAAATTGATCAGCACGTCAACCGTATCGGAACGCCATTGCCTTCGATACCACCAAATTCTCTTTTTATTGTCCAGCGCAACCGTTTGCAAGCGTCCCTGCGTTAGCGCTTTGCTACTTGTTCTAAATTTAATGAGCTTTTGGTAAAAGTCAAACCATTTTGTATTATGTAACGCATAAAAATACGGACGTATTTCACGGCTGCCATATTCCTGCCCGTAGTAAATCAACGGCGTTCCGGGAACGGTGAAAAGAACAACCGCCATAAGACGGGTTAACTGCGGGCCGAATTGCTCAATAAAACGGGGCAAATCATGGTTCTCCAGATAGCGTAAACTTTGTGCACCGCGCGGATAATTTAAGCGACTTTTTTCGATTCCCAGAAGAATGGCCGAAAGGGGTTTGCGCCCGTGCAATACGTCCAGAATATTCCCGTAAAAATCCGTATCGTAAGACATATCGAATTCTTCATCGTGAAAAGCCGCCTGCCGAGGCAGAACTTCATCCAAAAGCAGCGTTTTGTTTTGCACCGGTTTAATAACCCGACGGAAATCTTTCCAAAAAGCATGCGGTACGGCCCAGGCCACATCGCAACGAAAACCGTCCACACCTACGCTTTGCCAAAACAGGCCCGCCTGAAGCATCGTATGCCAGACCCAGGGATTGTGGTAATTTAAATTGACCAACGTGTCCCAGTCGTTGTGAAATCCCCACGTTCCGTCCGGTTTCCAATAAAACCACCTGCGCAAGGGTGAAGCCGGATTTTGAAAAGCGGCCCGCACAAATCGGTGCTGATCGGAAAGATGGTTTGCCACAAAATCAAAAACTACCTTAAGCCCCAGACGGTGTGCCTGCCAAATCAATCGTCGATACTCGGAGAGAGAACCGTAATTAGGTGATGTTCGGAAAAGCGATGTGGGGGCATAACCGTGCTCCGTAGGGCTTTGGTAAACCGGTAACATCCAGAGCGTATTGACGCCTAATTTTTTGAAATAGGGCAGCTTTTTAATGAGACTGC
>CAZHIZ010000031.1:16180-25403 GCA_964532875.1 uncultured Caldithrix sp.
ATCGCTTAGCCAGCGAAAACTTTGTTGCAACGGTTTATGCGGGCGAAAAGCAATCACCAGACGCCGCCGTGTATTTTGTAAGGCAACAAATTTTCCGTTAAATGACGAGTCGGCTACCACCGTCTTTACCGAATTAAAGCCGTTCCAGCCGTCGGGCACTTTAACGGCATTCATGGGGTCTGGTGTCCACAGCGTGTCATTGAGCACCAATTTGTATTCCCAGCGTCCCGGCCCAAGTGTTACTTGGGTTTGCCATTGCGAAGTTGCCGAATCGTACTGCATGGGATTGCGAGAAGCGTCCCAGCCATTGAATTCGCCCACCAATGCCATTTTGTGTACCGGCATTTTAAAAAGCCTGGCCGGCACGGCAAATTTTACACGCGGCTCTTCTTCGGGTAACACAATAACCTCTGTCGTATCCCGGTCGCTTTGGCCCAACGAATCGCCGACCATTAATTCAAAGCGATAGTGTCCGGCTACGCTAAAGCGGGCGCTGGCCATGGATTTTCGAGGATTTAGCAGAGCTACCTTTTGCGGCCCCGAAATTTGCCGCCAGTTGAACCGCGTTAACGGTTCGAAATCCGGATCAAATGACCGATTCCCGTTCAAAACAGCCTGTTGGTGCAAATACACAAATTGGCTAAAACCGGCATGAGCCTGCGGTTTTTGATTGCGCACATTTACGAAGAACAAACCTGATTTCTGCGCCACAAGCGTCCCGTTTCTTTTTAGCAGGCGGATTTGCCAATCGTGTTCTCCATCGGCTAAAGGCGGCAGCTCCACACTCAAACAAGAATCCTTTAAGCGAAATGAATGCACCACGGAATCAAGTTCGATTTTTACCACCTGTCTGGTCAGCCAAGCCGCCATCGTGTTGTCGAAAACAAAACGCAAGGTGTCCGGCCGTTTGAAAATCCACGTGCCCGTTGCCGGAACAGCCCGGTAAAATTGAGGAATACGCAGCGTGTCCACGTAAATTAACGAATTGGAATAGGGGCCGCCGTAATCGGGAACCCGCCAGTCGCGTATCCACGTTTTCCCGTTAATTAAAAATCGATAGGCATGCCAGCCTATTTTCAGGGGAATCGTAACCTGCCAGATACCGTCTTTGTCGTTATCGTTCAAATAATAGCGTTCCTGCCAATCGGAAAAATCTCCGACAACGGCCAACCGTTTGATTTCCAGCTTCCGCGTTCGGTTGTCGAAAAAAAATGTATGATTAACTTTAGGCAGTAACCGATTCTTTAATGGAATCAAAAGAAGCGCAGCGAAAGCTAAGCCAAATAAAAAAAACGGAACGAAACGTGTCCATCGATTTTGTTGTTTCATTGTTCACCCATTTTCGTTAAATTTCAAGAAATTATTTTTTCGCAGGTAAAGGAGGTCTCCTACTTGAAAATAAAGTTATTAATATCGGCACTCTTGGCATTACTGCTTTTTTCCTGTACCCAAAACATCAAGCCCACCGCTCCCTCCAAAATTCCCCGGATTCGTGTGCTTTTGGGCAACGTCCAAAAACGGGATTCTTTGCAATTACAGGGTAAATTCACCCTAAAACTGGAAGAAGCCGTTTACGAATTGGGACGCCACAATCCTTTCTTCTACCTTTCTCTTTCCAAAAACGGTTTTAAACTCTACAATCGCAATCGGCTGTTTGTCTTCGGCTTTAAAGATGTGGTGCATCTCTCCCCAAGCGACCCTGTAAACGATCGGTTTAAATTTCGCAATAAATGGTACAAAGGGAAAATAATTTTACGGCGCTCTGCCCAAGGCCTTTTAAACGTGATTAATGTTGTTGATCTGGAATCGTACTTAAAATCCGTGGTTGTGGGCGAAATGCCTTCTAAAAATAAGGCTTATTTGGAGGCTCTTAAAGCGCAAGCCATTTGTGCCCGTACCTATGCTCTGAATAAAATGGCCGCACGCCGACGACAGGCTTTTGATGTTTACGCCGATATTAACGATCAGGTTTACACCGGATTAGATCGCCAAACCCCGTTGGCCACGCAAGCGGTGGAAACTACCAAAGGCGTAGTTTTGCAATACGGCGATTCCCTGGCTCAAATCTATTTTCACTCCACCTGCGGGGGCATTTCCGAAGATCCGGCCGATTTGTGGGGCAAAACACCTTCACCTCCTTATTTAAAAGTACACAAAGATGTTCTGGGCCGGCAATTTACCTGTGCTCCTTCTCCCTATTTTCGCTGGCAACGCTTTTTTACATTCCGGCAAATCGATTCGCTTTTTAGCACATTTTTTCATCACCCCTCTCTCATTTCCGGTGCCAAGGATACGCTTCATTTGCAATGCCGCTTCAAGGTTTTGCAACGCAGTGCTTCCGGCCGGGTAAAACGTCTGCAAATCGACTATGCCGATACAACGGTCGTTTTACGTAATTTTGAAATTAGACGTTTTTTTTCTAAATTCAAAAGCGGGACTTTGCCCAGTTTACTTTTTACGCTGAGTGCACGCAACGATTCTGTTTTGGCTATTACCGGCGGTGGTTACGGGCACGGGATCGGTTTGTGCCAATGGGGCGCCCTGAATATGTCCCGGCAGGGATTCAAATATTACGACATTTTGGTAAATCAATATTTTCCCGGCACCTATTTAAAGAGGATTTATTAATGATCGAACGTGGTCTTGCTTTAGCGGTTCTGTTTTCTTTTTTTGCGATTCTATTCTCCTGCCAGCCCAAATTATTGACCAGGCCCACGACTGGTGCTGCGCCGGACAGTGTTTTGTTTTATCAAAAACAAGATTTACACGATCCCTTTTTGGATGCCGTTTTAGCCCAACCTCACGAAACCGTTGTC
This sequence comes from uncultured Caldithrix sp., assembly GCA_964532875.1. Lineage (GTDB taxonomy): Bacteria > Calditrichota > Calditrichia > Calditrichales > Calditrichaceae > Caldithrix. Next base: position 18,997 of record CAZHIZ010000031.1, read on the forward strand.
CTGAAAAAAACAATTAAACCGTTGCCCCCTCCCGCGGCCCCATTTCGATTCGTGCCCGGTTTTCGCGTTCAGGTTTTTGCCAGCGGCGATTCGCAAAAAGCCGTGCAACAACGGCAAAGCTTGAGGTCTCTGGTTAAAGACACGGTTCTGGTGGTTAAAGAAAAAGGCCTGTTTAAAGTACAACTCGGAAATTTTACTAAAAGAACAGCGGCCGATTCTTTAAAGCAATGGCTTAAACAAAACGGCTTCCCCGGTGCCTGGGTGGTACAAACAACCGTTCAGCTTCCTTCTTCCGCTGTGCTTCCACCGCTGCCAACTGCATCCGCTGCCAAGCGGCAGACACTTGGCGATTCCGCCAGCACCCTTAATCAACAAATGTTTCGCATTCAGGTGTTTGCCACGGGTGATGAACAAAAAGCCATTCAACTTGTAGACCTATTAAAATCCCGCTTCCATCGCCCCTGCTCTTACCAAAAAGAAGGGGCGCTTTTTAAAATTTTCATTAACGGCTTTGCCACCCGCACACAAGCAGAGGCGGTTTTAAGGCAAGTGCGAAACAGCGGTTACAAAGATGCTTGGATCGTTCACCCATAAATAAAGGAGAGCAACGCATGAACAATTTCTATTACAATTACAAGGACTTGTTCAAGGCTCCCAGAATGGCCATTGGCCCGCAACGTATTGCCCTGGCCACACTCGGGATAATGGCGGCCCATCTTGTTTACCTTGTTTTTAGCTATTTTTCCATCATGCTCGGCGGCTATTCCGTTTCCGCCATCTGGTCACGATTCGGACTATTTCCCTGTGCTTACGGTTTTCAACTTCCTTTTTACTCGTACATTATTTATTGGATCGGCTTTTTCGCAACGGGCTACGTTTTATTATTGATGAGCACGTCTGTGTCCAGAGCGGCTTACATGTACTTACGCGAAAATTTATTTTACACCTATCAGCAGGCTTTAAAATTCAGCAAGAAAAAAGCCCTTTCCCTTCTGGGTATTTACATCACTTTTCTCATTCTCATTCTACCCTTTATTATCGGGGCCATTATCATGGCCATTATCGGGCGTATCCCCTGGTTCGGTGAATTGCTCAATGCTTTTGCCACCCTTCCTTACATTTTTGCCGGCATGTTGCTGGTATTTTTTACTTTAAGTTTGCTGGTTTCCTTTTTTTACGGCCCGATCATCATTTCCACTTCGGAAGAAGACGGGTTCGGCGCGGCCGTGCAATCACTGCACCTGACCTGGGGCCAACCCTGGCGCCTGATTACCTACGGTATCACCATTATTTTGCTGGAGATCTTCGGCATCTTGTTTTTTGCGTTTGTTTTAAAAATCGGTTTGATTATTTATTCGATTTTATTCATGCCCCTCATGCATTCTCTGGCTCCCATGTTAAACAACGCTTTGCGTCTGATTCAACTTTCTTTGGGCTCGCTGCACAATCTAATTGTTTCCATCTTAGGAGAGTCCGGTAGCCGGATTTTTTACCTGAAAGAAAATTACGCGGCCCTTTCATTACATCTTCCGCTTTCCACAGCGGTTTCTTCGTACGTGGTTTATTTCTTTTTATTGATTGCCGGTTACATGACCGTCGGCTACGGCGAGGCGGTTGCCAACACGGCGTTAGTCATTTCTTACGTCATTTTCGATCGTAAAATGACCGATACCGATCTCCTTAAACGGAAAGACAGCGAAATTGAAGAAGAGGATGAAGACAGCGAACCCAAGAAAGAAGACACCAAAGATCTGGGAGAATCCGGTGAGCAAATAGATGAGAATGCCTCTACGGAAAACAATGCGGATAAGGATTCTTCCGCAGAGGAAGGAAAAGAAGAATCTTAAAACCATTGTAAGAACGCGGCCGTTGCCTGAGCCGCGTTCTTTTTTTATCGGTTTTTCAGGAAGGCCGAAGAAATTTTAAACGCCTAATTCCCGCAATATTCTTGCCGTAGCCCCCGTATGTTTCTCCACGAAATGCTGCACATGACGCCCGGCCTCTTTTCTAAACGGCTCATCTTCGATTAATCGCTTCAAAATATGAAATGCTTCGCTTTCGTTTCGGACCACGAAAGCGGCTTTCTTTTTAACCAATTGCGTGGCTTCGTACGAATTTTCATGTTTTGGCCCGAAAAAAACCGGAATCCCGTAAACGGCTGCCTCCATGACATTATGAATGCCCTGTTTAAAACTTCCGCCCACATAGGCAAGGTGACCGTATTTGTACAAATCCGCTAAAATGCCCACCACATCTACAATTAAGCAGCGTTCGGTAGAAAGTTCATCTTTTAGCGTGTAACGACCCGTTCCGAACGGAGAAAAATCGGTCTCGATCTGTTTTAAAAATGTCTCGTGCGGTTGGTGAGGTACAAAAAACAATTTCAATGTTTCGCATTCCTGCATCAGCCGACGCAGCGGCCCGGCCAAAACGGCGTAATCTTCCGGCCAGATGCTGCCCAAAACCACGACGAGAGAGTTGCCCAGCCATTCTCTCGCTATCAGTTGCTTGCCCCGGGCCTGTTCTTTGCGGATAACCACCTGATCGAATTTGGTATCGCCGACAACAGACACATTGCGCACTTTAAAAGCCTGTTCCATGCGCTGTTTGTCGTCCTTACTAATGGCAAATATTTTCGTAATTTGCCGATAAATCGGGCTGTAAAAAAAACGGTACAACCCATTCAAACGGGAGGATTCGGCAGACAAAGAAGCATTGACCAAATAAACGGGTATGTGCAACCGATGTGCCGCCATAATTTGATTAGCCCAGATATCGTGTTTGGAAATGAAAATCCATTTGGGGCGCAGCGCGTTTAAAATCCTAAGCCATAAACGATAAAAATCGAATGGCAAATAAAAATGCATTTCATCGGGGAATTGCTTTTTGGCATGGTTAAAGCCGGAAGGCGAAAAAAAGGTGACCACGATCCGATGGGTTTTGCCCAGATAAAAAATTAAGGGGCGAATATGTTCGAATTCGCCCAAAGAGGCCGCATGGAAATAAACCGTCGGGCGGGCATCGGCCTTAAACGATTTTAAAGCTTTTGCCGCCCGGTAACGCCCTTTAACGGCCTGACGAATATTTTTATTGACCAATGCCAGAAAATGGGCCAGGGCCACCACAACAGGATAAATTAAAAAATCGTAAACAATCTTCTTGTATCCGCGCATGTCACAACCATTTCTTCAATCGAGTGAAAACCGTTTCCGGTTTTATGTCTTTCATGCACTTAAAGGTTCCCAACGGGCAGCGATTGCGCCCGATGTGAGAACAGGGCCGGCACCACAATCCTTCGCGCTGCACCACCTGATGTTCCGAACGGTACGGGAAAAACCCGAACTCTTGCACGCTGGAACCGAAAATGGCCAGAACCGGCGTTTTAACGGCCGTGGCCGCATGCATCATGCCGGTATCGTTGCTCACTAAAAAGAGGGCCTTGCTGATCACAATGGCCGATTCGAGCAAAGTTAACTTTCCAGCCAGATTGATGACCTGCGGTAAGGATTCCAAAGGTTCAAAATAGGCCGCGTCTTCTTTGCCGCCCAATAAAATAACGGGCATGTTATGATCTTTTGCCAACATCCTGATCAACTCTGCAAAATACTCCAAGGGCCAGCGTTTGGTCTTAAATCCCGCTCCCGGGGCCATGGCGATAAAAGGCTGCGATAATAGACGTTTCCCGAGGATTTCGAACAGAACTTCTTCGATGTGATTTTTCCAGAAAATTTCAAGACCGTTATTGTCGTCTTTAATGCCGGCTATTTGGCCCACCTGTAAATAGCGTTCCGGAATGGGAATTATTTTCTTGTAAAGATTGATTTTGGTGTAAACCAGCAAAGCGCGTTTCCATTTGTCTTTGCGAATGCGTGCTTTATTGGCGCCTACGCCCGCGGTTAAAAACCGGCTGCGCATATTATTGTGCAAGTCAAAAATGTAATCGTATTGACGTTTTTTTATTTCTTTACGAATGGCCTGCAAACCGCGCAGCCCTTCGGATTCCACTACGGAATAAATGTGATTAAGATGGGGATTAAATCGAATCAGATCGATAAAACGCTGCTTAATGACGAAATCAATGGTGGCTTCCGGGAAGGCTATTCTGGTTTGGCGGATAAAAGGTGTTGCAAGTAAAATATCTCCGATGGAGCTTAAACGGATAATGAGTATTTTTTTACCATCATACATACATCAATTGGATCGGTTTATGGTAAAATCGACAAAGTTGTACAAACCGGTTTTGATTTCAGAATCGGGATAGCCTGCAATACAGTCCTTTGCTTTCCTGGCGTATTCGGCAATTTTTTGTTCGGAATAGGTAATGCCGTCGTATTCTTCGACAAATTTAATAATGTAATCGACATCTTTTTGCGACACGCCTTTTTTCAATAAACGTTTTATTCTGGAAATTTCTTTGGCCGAGGCCTGCTTAAAGGAATGAATGAGAGGCAGAGTAATTTTTTTATCTCTGAAATCATTTCCCACCGGCTTTCCCAAAATTTTTTGATGTCCGTAATAGTCCAACAAATCGTCTTTAATTTGAAACGCAATTCCCAAATGCTCACCGAAATTTTTTAAATTTTCGTGATCTTCCTTTTTGTCGGACACCGTAATGGCACCTAATTCCGAGGCCGTGCCGATTAAAGCGGCCGTCTTATTGGCGATAATATCAAAGTATTCTTCTTCCGAAACATTCAAATGACGCGCTTTTTCGATTTGCATCAACTCACCTTTGCTCAGGCGCTTGGAAGCAATGGCCAGTTTTTGCATGACTTCCAAACTGCCGGTCATGGTGGCACCGATTAAACTTTTGGAAAGCATGTAATCGCCCATTAAAATAGCCACTTTATTTTTCCACAAAGCATTAATCGAGGGAAAACCGCGACGAATATTGGCATTATCGATGACATCGTCATGCACTAAAGATGCCGTGTGCAACAGTTCGATGATGGAGGCTACGATGTAGGTTTCGCGTACCGGCTTGCCGAGTAATTTCGCCGAAAGAATGACCAGCAGCGGACGGAGCCCCTTACCTTTGTTGCGCACCAAATATTTGGCTACCGTATCAATTAAGAAAACATTGGACGATAAAATTTCTTTAAAGACCGAATCGAACTCTTTTAATTCGTCTTTAACGATTGCATTTATTTCTTTTAATTTTATTGCCATTCGCTTGTACTATTCCTATTCCGTCCCAATATTTAAAAGAAAGAAAATTAACATTTTATTTTACTTTAAGCAATAATTTAATCATTTTCTTGTTGTTTCTTTTTGTAAAAGAAATAACTAATCCAAATGGTCACTTCATACAAAAGAACCAGAGGTATGGCTAATAACAATTGCGTTGTGGGATCCGGAGGGGTTAAAATCGCTGCAAGGATAAAAATGATCACAATGGCATAACGCCGGTATTTCCGCAAAATTTTCGGGGTTAGAATGCCTAACTTAGTCAATAGCAGGCTGACCACCGGTAACTCAAATACGATACCAAAAACCAAAACCAGGCGGGCAACGAATCCGAAATAGAAATCCAGAGCAATATTGTTTTTCACATTTTCCGGTACCAGTCCCAAAAAGAAATCCAGCGCAAAGGGGATAATGACAAAAAAGGCAAAGGCGGCACCCACAATAAAACTGATGGTTGCAAAAACGATCACGGGAATGACATATTTACGTTCGTTCTCCAAGAGCCCGGGTGCAACGAAAGCCCAAATCTGGTAAAAGATGACCGGTAAAGCAAATATTACACCCGTAATAATAGCCAATTCCAGTTTAATGATAAAAACCGTCTGGACTTTTAGAACCTGCAACTGGAATTGATGTTTAAGATGTTTGGTCGATATCAATAAAAAATTTAGAATTTGATCGGAAAAGAAAAAAGCGATAATCGTAAAAAGGACAACGGCAATGAGAGACTTAATAATCCGCCAACGGAGTTCCTCCAAATGATCGAGGAACGGCATTTCCACTTCTTGAATATTTTTCTTTTTCATGGGTTAATAAAAGCGCTTCCGTGAATGGAAGCGCTTCTCTTCTGTGGCCTTTCGATGCTACAACGCGTACATTTGAAAATTTTTATTCAGCTCTCTCACCTCGGCCTGAACCTTACGGGCAATTTCTTCATCATCAATATTGGAAAGAACGCGATCGATCATATCGGCAATGATCTTCATCTCGCTTTCTTTCATGCCCTTGGTGGTTAAGGCCGGTGTTCCGATACGAATGCCGCTGGTTACAAAGGGACTTTTGGTGTCGAACGGAACCATGTTCTTATTGACCGTAATACCGGCGGCATGCAAGGCGTTTTCAGCCGCTTTCCCCGTAATATTCTTGGAAGTCAAGTCCACCAAAAAAACATGATTGTCCGTACCACCGGAAACAATATCATAGCCCTTTTCGATTAAAGC
>CAZHIZ010000031.1:25503-27819 GCA_964532875.1 uncultured Caldithrix sp.
CCCCGGGGCCCGCGCAAGGTTTTGTGCGTGGTAGAAGTTACCACATCGCAATAGGGAATGGGGCTGGGATGAATTCCGGCGGCAATAAGACCGGCAGGATGGGCCACATCGGCAAAAAGCACGGCCTCTACTTCATCGGCTATTTCTCTGAATTTGTCAAATTCGTAAAAGCGGGAATAAGCGCTGGCACCGACGACAATCATCTTCGGCTTATGTTCGCGGGCCAATTTGGCCACTTCGTCCATGTCGATTCGGCCCGTTTCCTTATTAACACCATATGGCACGAAATGAAATAATTTGCCCGAAAAATTAACCGGTGAACCATGTGTCAAATGTCCGCCGTGTGCCAAATTCATGCCCAAAACCGTATCACCGGGCTTTAAGTAGGTAAAGTAAACCGCCATGTTGGCCTGAGAACCCGAATGCGGTTGGACATTAACGTATTCGCAATTAAATAATTTTTTGGCCCGTTCTCTGGCAATGTTTTCGGCGATATCCACGTTTTCACATCCGCCGTAATATCGGTGACCAGGATATCCCTCGGCGTATTTGTTTGTCATAACGGAGCCGGCAGCCTCCAACACAGCCCTGGAAACAAAATTTTCGGAGGCGATTAATTCCAGTGTGTTGTTTTGCCGATCCATTTCCCGGACAATGGAATCGAAAATTTCAGCATCGTTTTTTTGCAAATTTTCTAACATGATTTCTCCAATCATAATCCGGTTAATTGACTGATGAGTTTAATGCGCTTTTCGTGGCGCCCTCCCTCGAAAGAAGTATTGAGCCAAATATCCACGATTTTTTTGGCTTCTTCTTCCGGGGTCAAACGACCGCCCATGCACAGAACATTGGCATCGTTATGTTGTCTGGATAATTTGGCCGTTTGTTCATCGTAAACCAGAGCCGCACGAATCCCTTTTATTTTATTGGCCGTAATACTCATCCCGATACCGGTTCCACAGATTAATATGCCCAAATCCGCCTCGCCGTTTACGACGGCCTGGCCCACCTTGTACGCATATTCCGGATAATCACAGGATTCGATTTTAAACGTACCGTAATCCTTAAAGTCGATATTTTTACTTTTCAAGAATTCTTTAATTTGTTCTTTTAAATAGTAGCCCGCATGATCGGCTCCGATGGCTAATTTCACGGCTTCTCCTATTTGTTAATCCATTGATAGCACGGAGATTTAATTTTGTCATGCTTGTGCATAAACTGATCTTCCTTTGTCGGAATAAACGGCTTGATGATCTCTTGTTTTTTCTTGGCCATGCTACGGAAAGCCGGATCCTTAGCTGCTTTAATGTATTCGTAGTAGGCTTTTTGATAGACCAGTTTATCCTCGTATGATGTGTTTTTTCGCTTGGATTTCTCCTGACAATAGGGAACGGCCGTTTCATAAATAGAACCCATCATAATATGGGCCAATCCGTAACCCGGCTTAGCTTTCAGAGCTTTGTAAACCCAAAGTTTGGCTTTGGCAAATTCATTTATCGAACGATAGTTGTCGGCAATTTTCAGCATAATGTCCGGATCATTCGGTTTTAATTTTAGGGCTTTTTTGTAGTCGGCAATGGCTTTCCCGTATTGATTTAAATTTTCGTACGCTTCGGCACGCAACAGCAAAGCCGCCTTGGTCGGTTTGGTGGAAATGATCTTATTCAACGGCTCGAGAGCCCGTTTGTATTTTCCCGATTTAACCGCTACTTTAGCCGCCTTAAAGGCCAGTTCCAAATTGTTCGGTTCTTTTTTCCATGTTTTGAAGCGATAATCCAGGTCTGCACCTTCTCCGTAAAAATAGGCAACGAATTGGGCTAAACGATCATTTTCTTCCACGTTATTCGGATCCAACTGAACAACTTTTTCCTGAACTTTAACCGCTCGTTCGTCGTCATTTTTGAAATACAAAAAGGCCAGTGTTTTCAGATAATCGATATTGGTGGAATCCTTTTTAGCCAATTCTTCAAAATGCGGAATGGCACAGCGAAATTTCCCCAATCGGTTTTGCAGGGTACCGGCATAATAATGCAACCGTAACATGTGGGGAAACATCTTTAAACCGCGGTAGCAAACGATCAGCGTGCTGTCGACCTTACCTTCCAAAAAGTAAATATCGGCCAAACGACGCACCGAAGCTTTGGCATATTTGGAACTGTCGTGTAAAAAGACATTCCACAAATAGGGCAATGCATCTTTGTAATCCTGATTTTTGTAATATTCATAACCGAAATTAAAAACCAGACGAATATCCTGATTCAGAGGCTTTTTAGCCAAACTATCCCATGGCGTTGTTAAATTTTTGGGGATACAGTC
>CAZHIZ010000032.1:0-17463 GCA_964532875.1 uncultured Caldithrix sp.
TGGGCCTGCAGGCGCGGCTCATGTCTCAGGCCTTGCGTAAATTGACCGGTACGGTCAGCAAATCAAACACCTCGGTTATTTTTATCAATCAAATCCGGGAAAAACTGGGGGTCATGTTCGGGAATCCCGAAACCACCACCGGTGGGCGGGCTTTAAAATTTTACACCTCCATTCGTCTGGATATTCGGCGCATTGCCACCATTAAAGTGGCCAACGAAATGGTGGGTAACCGCACCCGCGTGAAGGTGGTTAAAAATAAATTGGCCCCGCCCTTCCGCGAGGCCGAATTCGACATCATGTACGATCAGGGTATTTCCAAAGAAGGGGATGTTCTGGATAAAGCCGTTGAATTCCGCATCGTGCAAAAATCCGGTACGTGGTTTTCGTACAACGAATTGCGCCTGGGTCAGGGGCGCGAGAATGCCAAGAACTTTTTACGTGAAAATCCCGAGGTTTTTCAGGAAATCGAGCACAAGGTACGCGCTCAATTGGGCCTGGAAGAATCCGCGGAAAATGAAGCCGAAGCCACGGCTAAAAAATAACGAACAATTAAAGACAATCCTAAACTTCAAAATGGGAACCATGCGGCCCATGCTGCCGTGGGTTCCTTTTTATGTTTATCGTCGGTAAAAATAAAAATACGGTGCACTACGCACCGTTTAATCTCCCGGGCCTATGTTTCAAATCAGCAAAATAGAACGCGCTTCCAAGAGCAAACCTCTCTACCACCTTTACGCAGACGATACGCTGCTTTTAACCGTTAGCGAGGAAACGTTAATCCGCTTTACCCTGAGCAAGGGACAAATCATCAGCCAAGAACAACTGGATGCCATCCGGCGTTACGACCAGGTACAGCGATGTGTGCAGCAAGCCTTGCGCTATTTAAGCCGACGCGGACATTTTGTGCGCGAATTGCAGCGTAAATTAAAACAAAAGGGATTCGAAACGTCGGTCATCGAACAGGCCGTAGCTTATTTACGGGACAAAAATTACTTAAACGACGAGCAGCTTAGCGATTTGTTCATTAAAGACGGCATTCACTTAAAAAAATACGGCCCTTTGCTTTTGAAGAAAAAACTGTTGGAAAAAGGGGTCGCGCCCGAGATTATCGAAGGGCGGTTACAAAAAGCCTATCCCAAAGAGTTGCAAGAGCAAACGGCCCGCGCCTTGAGCGAAAAAAAGATCAAAAGTTTTACCCCGCGCGATTCCGTCCAAAAGCGACGGCAAAAGCTGGCCGCCTTTTTGCAACAACGGGGCTTCGGCTGGGACATCATTCAGGTCATGCTGGCACAACTACCGCCGGAAGAGCCAGAAAATGAAGGAGAGTAGAGCGCTGAGCAGCACCATGGTGGTAATGGGAAAATACAATTTAAAGTTCGGTTTGTTGATGATGATGTCGCCCGGTAAATGCCCGAACGGGATTTTACTTAAATAGGGCCAGAGTAATCCGATCACAATTAAAGCAATTCCCGAATAGATCAAAACCTTCTGCACAACCTTCCTCCGTTTTTGGGCTTAAAAATAAACGAAGCCCGGTTATTTGTCAACCGCCATTAAGACCTCAGCGAAATTAAAGGAAAACTGTCATTCAAAACGAAGTCCCGGGCATCGGGACGAAGTGAAAAATCCTCTTAGTCTTCGAAGGAATTCTTCGCTACGCAGGGCCTGTCATTCTTCTCCCGTATTGGGGGAGAAGAATGACAATTAATGAGAAGTCCAAACCGTCGCTGAAAACGGGGTGCCTTTTTAATTTCGTACAAATAGGCGGGGGAAACTGCTCTGTTTCCCCCCGCTTTTAATCTCTCGTTCCTTCTGCAAATAGATTTTATTTTGGTAGAATTGGTACAATCACAATGCAGTAACCTACAAAAATAAAAAACCCGGTGCGCACGGGCTTTTTGCCTTTACACACCGGGTCCTTCGTTTTAGTATTTTAATTTTCGAGTTCTAATCTATTTGAGCAAAATCATCTTATGAATGCTCTGGTGCGCGCCTGCTTTGACCGCGAAAAAGTAAATACCGCTGGTCACGGTTCGCCCGCTTTCGTTTTTACCGTCCCATTGCACTCGGTGACTGCCTGCAGCCAGAGTACCTTGCAGCAAGGTTCTGATCAAGGCGCCGTTCAATCCGTAAATACGCACGGTTACAGGTGCGGTTGCGGGCAAATCGAAACGGATGGTCGTGGTCGGATTGAAAGGATTGGGGAAATTTTCGTAAACCTTGAAACGCGCGGGTATGCTGTTGGCCGTCTGCGGCAAATCGGCAACGACCTGCGGCGAGAGCTCGGCACGCCAGCCCGGACCGTTTTGGATGATATTCGAAATAAAGTAGAAGGTCAAAGCTTTGTCGCTATTGGTCGAAGAAAAATCGGGAGGCAGGGTGGAACCGGTAAATGGACTGCCGGTAATTTCCGGAGCGGAAGTGGAAGCCCCGTCGTAAATGTGCAATTCGTCGCCCTGTCCCAACTCAAAATCGGTAAAATGAACATTGAGTCCGCCGTACCCCTCTTCGGCAACAAAGGTCATGGTCAAACGTTCGTGCTGGGAATAATCGTTATCTTCGCCGCCCGAATCGTAAAAAATGGCGTTACTGACGGTCTCGGTGGAATTGCTCATATTGTAAGAGGGAATTTGGCCGATGACCACTTCAAACGTATCGATGGCTGTGTAGGAAGCGCTTTGTACTTTGTATTCCAAAAAGGCGGAAGAGCCCAGGTCCACATCGGAAGCGGCGGTTACGCTGAATACCCCCGATACGGTATCGCCCACGGAAATAGTACCCAGGGTATCCGACGGGGTATTGACACTAACGCCGGCTGTTAAGGAGCGTAAATATCCCCGGGCGTCCGGTGCGTCGGCATGTCCGGCGTTCATGGATTGAATGTGGATTTGAGCCGTTTCACCCGGATCCAATTGCCCGTCGCCGTCCCCCTGTTGTGAATCGTCGATGCTTAAATCTCCGTTTTCCAGAACCGGAGCCTGAATATTCAAAGTAATATGCGATTCCCATTGGTTCCCGCTGGTATCGGCAAAGGTAACCGTACAGGAGGCGGCATATTGATCCGGTGCGTCATTCACGGCCTGCAGTTCGAAGGCGTCTTTCCCGCCGACGATCTGGCTGGTGTCGATATCGCCGTAAAAATGAGTCGTATCGGAAAGCAGTAGATGGGAATCATCGCTGGAAAGCACGGCAGAAACCTGATGCGCCATTTCGGAACCGATGTTTTTGGCATTCACGTTCAGATAAAATGTTTCATTGTATTCAACCTTGGCATTGGCATTACCCGTCGCGGAATCGTCCACGGAATAGGAGCCGATTGTCACGTAGGGGCCGGAAGCGTTGACCACGGGAACCAGGGCCGAATAGCGGTAATAGTTTTGTTTGGTCACCGTAACCATAATCGTATCGCCCGGATTTTGGGCCGGAATCGGTATGTCCACCCAGTCACCGTTGGCATCGGCGCTGGCCAGATAGGTGCCGTTCTTGGAAATTCCGATTAAGGCTCCGCTATCGGCGCTGACGGAAAAACTGGTAGCACCGGCTTCGAGGGTGCTGTTGTGGTTAACGGTGAGTGTTTGGGGCATGTCCGTGTAAACCATGGAAAACGAACCGCCGTGGTGGTGAAACAGAAAATAGGTGATGGGTTTGTCGTCGGAATTGTACGGCCAATCGGATTGTTGCAAAAAGTATTTCCCGGCAGCATTGGCAAAAGCCGGCAGAATAAAGCGCTGTTGAAACCAGGTGTCTTTGTCCGGCATGAATTCCGGCCACATGTTGTCGTACATACCCCAGGTGTAGGTATCGTTGACAAAGGAATAGGAAACCTGTGTAGCGGCAATTAAACCCAGGGCCCGTTTTGAATGACGGTGAAAAGCTTCGGCAAAACATTCGCTGCTCCAATTGAATTCACCGGTTAAACAGTTGACGGAAAAGACAAAAGTCAAATCGTTGTTATTTAGCCCGTCCAAATCGTTAATATCGTAATCGGGTTCTCCCCAGCCGGTTTCGGAACCGTGGTCACGATGTTGAACCATAAACGCACCGCTGTTGATATCGTTATTGATGCGTGTGGCGTTTCCGCCCCAGTCGTTTAAATGTTCCGGGGTTTGCGGAATGTAGCCCAAACCGTTCGGGCCAAAATAGTCCACCACTTCGTCCGTATTTTCGGCCGTAGACCAAACGTCACCGGGTGTGCCGGAATAAATGGCGTTTTCGCGTACGGGGTGTTTGCCCAATTTGTGTTCCCAGAATCCATTGACCACTTCCGAGCACAATTGAAACCAGCGTTCGGTTTGCCAGCCCATAGCCGTAACCGGGTGATCGTAAAAATATTCGTTCGTAGGCGGATGGCGTTCGTAATCCAGAATTTTACCGACCGTATTGCGCAGCTCTTCATCGTTGCGCGCCGTAATGCGGGAGAATACGATGTCCGGCAAACTGTCACCGTCCACATCGGCATACCAGTTGTCGGAAATGTAGGTTCCGCTGTAGGGGTGCGGCTCTTCGCGGGAGGTAATGGTCATGTCGTCGTTGCCGTAGTCGGCCAAAAGCAAAATGGCCGCCGGAGGCGTGTCCCAATCGTAGTACACGTGATGCACGTAACTTTCGATGGCATCGTAGGTATTGCCGCCGATATCTTCCGTGGTGACCACACCCGTTTTAATGCCCTGCTCGTCGCGGAAACGGCGTAAAGAATCGGCCCAGGCCAAAAAGGTGGGATCGTTCGGGGTGATGATCAGGTATTCCACATTTTTAACTTCGTCGTCTCGACTCTCGTCGCCTGCAGGCACATTCGCGGTAAAATCGATTTTGGGCAAAACGGAATAATTAAGCACCATGTCATGCACAATCGGTTCCCACCAACGGCTGCGTAAGCGGTTTTCGCCAAAGCGTCCGTTGCCCCCTTCAAATGTCAATTTGATTTTTAAGTCGCGATACACAATTAGCTTTTTACTTACCGGGTTGTATTGGAAGGGGGTAATGCCCAGAAGCACCACATCCACCCCGCGAATCTGATAATGTTTGGAAATGATGACCGGTTGTGCCGGATAAAAAGCATCCCGTTCGTACACCGAGCGATCGTCCTGGTACTGCAAGGGACCGTCTTGGGTATCGAATGGAATGTGAGGCGCCGGGGCAATATCCTGCCCTTCGAGCGTTTCCGTACGGGAATCCAGGATTTCCAAATGCACCTGTGCTCCCTGCGGAATGGCGATGTAACGGCTGAGCCCGGGTAAATTGGGCTTGCCTTCGTCATTGGGTAGCAACGCATCGGGCAACTGGATAACCTGGCGAATCTTTCCGTTAAAATCCCGATCGTCCAATCGGAAACGTTGAATGGAAAAATTAATTACCACTTCGGAAGTCGAGCTTTTCCGTAAACTAAAGCCCTGTTTGCCCCAACTATCGGAATAAACAATTTCTCCGGCAAAAAGGTGGGTAACAAAAGAAAACAATAAAAAAAGGCCCAACAACTTAAAAAAACGCATAGTTCCTCCAGAAAATATTTAAACCGAGGTGTACGCAGCAAAATACACAAATAAGGCGTCAGGGGCAAGTCCGCCTTGAGCGTCGGGGTAACTTAAAAATTGACAGACCCGTCTGCCAATATTAACGGGAGCGCTTTGGCGGCCCAACGGTAAAAAAATCGCGCCTGTTATTTTTTAATTTAGCTAATTAATTAAAAATAAGATAGTTACAATTTAGAATGAGCCATTTTTTTTCAAAACTGGCATGCAAGTTGAAAGAATCCGGGCGAACAGGTAAATCAATTAATTTAGGAGGGAAAAATGGAAAAGAAACTTCAAGTAGTTGTGGAAGAGACACCGCTAAAATGGAAATGGTTGCTCTTCTTAGGAATTCTGGATGTGGTGTTCGGCGCATTGGGTATTGCTGTTGCCGAATTGTTAACCATTACCACAACGATTTTGTTCGGAATTTTGATGTTCATTTCCGGTCTTATTCAATTGTATCATTGGTTTAAAGAAAAAGAGAGCAAATGGAGCGGACGTATTGCGCACATCATTTTTGCCTTGCTGTACGTTCTCGGTGGCATTTTCATCTTTTTCGATCCGCTGACAGGTGCTTCTGCTTTAACCATCGCTTTAGCCGTGATCTTCATACTCATCGGTTCCATGCGTGTCGGTTTGGCCATGTTTTTAGCCAGCCATCGTTGGCACTGGTTGCAACATGCCATCGGGGGGATCCTGGCGATCTTTCTCGGTGTGTACATCATTATTATCTGGCCAGTTAGCTCATTGTGGGTTATCGGCTTGTTGATTTCCGTGGAAATGGTTCTCAACGGTTGGCAAATGATCGTGGTAGCCTTACGTTCCAAAAAATTGCAACAACATTCGTAACAAGGAGTTTTTACAAATGAAACAAGCGGATTTAAACGAATTAATTGCCTTGAATACGCTGGTCTTCGAAACACTGGGCAAACCGGAGAAGGAGCGGAATTTCAGCTTCGGTAGCCTGAAACGATGGGGATTGGATTTGTTAAAAGGCAAAGTCCAGGGTACGGAAACCTACTTTACTTCCGAAATTGGTAAACATGAAAAAGGTGAATCGTATGATTCGGACGGACGTCATTATGAGGTGACGGAAGTAATGAATAAAATGCCCGGCAAGAAGAAGATTTACGCCCACATCGAAATGCTTAACGGTCGTTCCTTTTTGGTAGCTCAATTACGGGAAGGGCAGGACAACATCGAAATCGTGCGCATCCCGGTAGCTTCGATGCTGGCGACCTATTTCAAAAAGCACAAACTGTTCCATCTGGCCAATGCCATGGTCAATGTGGGCACAGCCATCGAATTGGCCAAACATCAAGGTCAAAAAGGGAAACCGGTTCCCTTTGAGAACTTGCCGGACAAAGTGCGCCGATTTTTGCGTGAGGCTAAAAAAATCGAAGAGAAAAGCGGGTTCGGCCGTTTGGCTTTGAGCTATTTCGGTAAAAACAAAGACGGTGACGATCGTTTTCGTCTTTCCTGGCTTTTGCCAACCATTGCCATTCTGGATTTGGACATTGCGGAAAAAGCCGATCGATTAATCGGTTCCTTTAAGTAGATTGCAGCCACGGGCGGGAATTAAATTCCCGCCCATTTTAATTAAAGCACACTTCTTACGAACGCACCTTGCCCGAAATACAGCTTAACCGTTTCGCCTCGTACGGCCTCCCAAAAAAGACTATTCTCCGGGAAAAATGCCAAGTTGGTTTTTTAACAGGTTTAACATTTGGCGGGCGTTTTTAATGGCCTGCCCCCGCGGATGGTTGTTGAAAAAAATGTACGTCCGATGGGTGCGTCTTGTTAGCCGTTCGATATGGCCCAACCAGGCACGTAGTTCGTCTTCGCTGTATTCGTAATCGTAACGTGTGGTATTATCGCCTTCCCACCAATGCTCTGCGTTCCGGCCGTGAAAGCGGACGTAGCCGTAATCCGTTGTGGCGATGCTTTGTGGCGGCAACAAGCCCGGCAATGTCGGTTCGTCCACATTAACGTAACCGATTTCGTTTCGGCGCAGGAAGTCGTACAAAGGCGGTGTGGCCCAGCTTTTGTGACGAAATTCTACAAACAGAGGGTAATCGCCGATTAATTCCCGCGTTTGTAAAAGATAACGGCGGTTGGCTTCGTTATTTTTAAATGAATAGGGGAATTGCGCCAAAAAACCGTGAAATTTTTGCATTTCGATCATCGGTTTAACGGCGTTTAGCAACTGGGCAACGGCTTCTTCGTTCTGTTGACGTACGTGCGTGGTTTCTTTGTTTGTTTTAACGATAAAAGCAAAATCGGGCGGTACTTTACGCGCCATGTAATAAATGGTTTGTGCGGAAGGAATAGCGTAATAGGTACTGTTGATTTCCACCGTGTTGAAAAATTGGGCGTAGAAATCAAGAAACTTTCCCTTGGGTAAATGCGGCGGGTAGAATACCTCTCGCCAATCTTCGTAACTGTAACCGGAAGTTCCGATTCGGATGTCGATGTGATTGTTATCGAATGAATTCATGGGTTTCCTGGCGATAATGGTTGCACCAATGTACGGCCGCGCAAACCATGCACGGAAAATGCCTCTGGTGGTTGGCGCGGGCTATTTTGCCTGCGAGTTTCATGTTTCCTTTTTTATGGTTAAAATAATATTATTAAATTTGTTTGCAATTGCAAGAAAATAGGCGGGGAAGAAATGAAACGCATGATGATTATCGGGAGCACTTCGGGCATCGGTAAAGCTCTGGCCGAACACAGCCTATCCAATGGCTATCTGGTGGGTGGTCTGGGACGCAATCTGGCCCCATTGCAGGCTCTAAAAGAAAATTTTCCACAGCAGTTCGTCTGGCAGCAAGCCGATATCCGCCAAACGGCTGATCTGCCCGCAGCATTGGAGCGGTTGGCGGACAAAATGGGCGGCATGGACATTTGTGTGGTCGCGGCGAGTATTAGCGGCCGCAACCCGCAGTTGCAATTCGACATCGAACAAGACGTTCTGCAAACCAATGTTGTGGGATACGCCGCCGTTTTAATCTGGGCTGCGAATTATTTCTGCGCGCAAAAGTCCGGCCATTTGGTGGGAATTACCTCCCTGGCCAAGTTTTTGGCTGTGCGCCATCCCTCTTACACGGCCACCAAAGCGTTCGAAGGCCGCTATTTGGACGGCTTGCGCCTGCGACTTAAAAAAGACGGTGTTACGGTTAGCGAAATCATGCCGGGCTTCGTGCGCACGCCCATGACCGAAGGACGACAAACCATGTTTTGGGCCGTTTCGCCCTCCAAAGCGGCGGCCTGTATTTTGAAAGCCATCGAAAAAAAACGAACGAAAGTGGTGCTGCCCGCCCGCTGGAAACCGTTCTATTGGCTTTTGCCCCATATTCCGCGCATCATCCTGCAGTGGCTACCGGAATAGCGGTTTGTTGCCTTGCGTTTTGCTTTCATTAATCCGTTGCCTGGTCATGTAAACCGTTATTTGTCTTTTAAGAATGACATTTTGCCGTCCCGGGGAAAGCTTTGCGCCCACCAACGGAAACCCTCCGTTCGGAACACGGCTTGACTTCCTTGCGTTAATTTTGAATATTGCACTTTTTATTGAAGGAAATACTACCTATGAATCTCGAAGAAATTCGCGCCGTTTGCAGCGATCCGCAGCGATTTGTAGAGCATGTGCAAAAAAAATTAAGCGCCCATACCCCGCAAACCTTTACCTACCGTCCGCAAGAACGCGGCATGCCGGCGGCCGTTCTCTTTCCGTTCTATTTTAAGGATGGCCAGCCCTATTTGCTGTTTACCAAACGCACGGAATTGGTTGAGCATCACAAAGGGCAAATTTCCTTACCCGGCGGGCAGCAGGATCCGCAGGATGCCGATTTGCTGGAAACAGCCTTGCGGGAAGTTGAGGAAGAGATCGGTCTCAAAGCGCAGGATGTTCAAATTTTGGGCCAAACCGATCGCATGTTAACCAATACCCGCTATTGTGTAACGCCTTTCGTGGGATTTTTCCATTACCCTTATTCGTTCAAAATCAGCCGCAACGAAATTGCTTATTTGATTGAAGTGCCCTTTTTGCATTTGCTACAAGAAGAACATTACGAAACCAAAATTGTTTCCGGGCAGGAAGTCCGGTGGGTTTTGCATTACTACTATTTTAACGATGAGGTTATTTGGGGTGTTACGGGGTTCTTGCTCAGCAACTTTCTTTCCATTGTGTTCGATTTTAAACGTAACCGCTTTTTAGCACAGGAGGCCGCTTCCCATGTCTAACGTCTTTTCCGATCAGGATCGCAAAATGATGCGGCGCTGTTTCCAATTGGCGCGCAAAGGGCAAGCCCGGGTACACCCGAATCCCATGGTGGGGGCGGTCATCGTGAAAAACGGGCGCATCATCGGCGAGGGATATCATCATTACTTTGGCGGGCCCCATGCCGAGGTGGAGGCCTTTCGTCATGCGCGCGAAGAGGTAAGCGGTGCCACTTTGTATTGCAACTTGGAGCCCTGTTGCCATACACATAAAAAAACACCACCTTGCACGCCGTTGATCATCAGTAAAAAAATAAAGCGCGTGGTCATTTGCAATCTCGATCCCAACCCGCAGGTCAATGGCAAAGGGGTGCAACAATTACGACAGGCCGGCATTACCGTTGAAACCGGTTTGTTAAGTGCCGAAGGTGAAGAGCTGAATCGCTTTTTTTTCGTTAGTATGCGTGAGCAAAGGCCCTATGTCACCGTAAAAGTGGCGCAATCCACAGATGGTTTTATTGCCGCCGAACGGGGCAAACAGACCTGGCTCAGCGGACAACCGGCCGTGCGTTACGTGCATCGTTTGCGCAGTTTTCACGACGCCGTTTTAGTAGGAGCGGGCACCATTAGCGTTGATGATCCGCAATTAACCGTTCGGCTGGCCCGCGGCCCCAATCCCAAACGGGTTGTTCTTTCGCCTAATTTGCGTTTACCCTTAAATGCGGCTGTGTTTAACGATGACCATCGCCAATCGACCATTGTACTCACCAGCGAATTGGCCGGCAAAGACAAACTAAAAAAGCTAAAAGAACAAGGCGTTATCGTGCGTTCATTCCCGGGAACTTCCGAAGGAAAACTTGAGTTGGGCCTGATTCTAAAGGTGTTGTGGCAAGAATTCGATATTCATTCCGTTTTGGTGGAAGGCGGACAAAAAATATTCAGCGCCTTTTTGCAGGAAAAACGCTGGGACGAATGGATTGTGCTGCAAACGCCGAAAATTTTAGGTCGCGGCGTGCCTGTGTTCAGCGATGTGCCGGCACAAACCTTTTTCCTGAAAGGCCTTCGCAAACTTGGAGATGACGTTGCTTTAATCTACCGCCCAAAAGAAAAGTGACAAAGGTGGGTAAAATTATTAAATTTAGCTCATGTTTACGGGAATAATCGAAGAAACCGGAATCGTGCGTGATATTCGGGCCTTAAAGGACGGACGCCGTTTATTGATCGAAGCGCAAAAGGTATTGCGCGATTGCAAGGTGGACGATTCTTTGGCTGTTAACGGGATTTGTCTGACCGTGGTGCGCATCGAAGCGGATGCTTTTTGGGTGGAAGCCGTGGGAGACACCATGCGCAAAACAACGGTAAGCCGCTGGCAAACCGGAACGGTGGTCAATCTGGAACGGGCTTTACGCTTAAGCGATCGTCTGGGCGGCCATTTGGTGCAAGGGCATGTAAGCGGTCTGGGCTTTATCCGCACCCTGCAGCCGGTGGGCGAAAATTACCGTCTTGAGGTGGAAATACCCCGCCCTTTGCTGCGCTATGCCATTACCGAAAGTTCCGTCGCCGTTGACGGCATTAGCCTGACGATCGCCGAAATTTCGGGCAACCGTTTGCGCATTTCGTTGATTCCCCATACTTACAAACAGACCAATATCCGTTACCGGCGTGTGGGCGATGCCGTTAATATCGAAGTGGATGTCATCGCCAAATATGTGGAACGCCTGTTGAAGTTTGATTCGCCGGAGAACAAAGAGCATCAATTAACGGAAGAATGGTTACGCAAAATGGGATTTTAAGAGTTCATGGAACAGGAAGAAGATATTCGTTTTAATACCATAGAAGAAGCCATCGAGGATATCCGCAACGGCAAAATGGTTGTGGTGGTGGACGATCGGGAACGGGAGAACGAAGGCGATTTGATCATGGCCTCGGAATTGGTTCGCCCTGAGGATGTCAATTTCATTACCCGCGAAGCCCGGGGCATGCTGTGTATTTCCATTACGGAAGAACGGGCCAGAGCTCTGGAACTCGATTTTATGGTGGAAGAAAATTCATCCCTGCACGAAACGCCCTTTACGGTTAGTGTGGATGCGCGTTACGGCACGACTACCGGTATTTCCGCCTACGATCGGGCACGTACGATTCGTACGATTATCGATCCGGCAACCAAACCGCAGGATCTGGCCCGGCCCGGCCACATCTTCCCGCTGATTGCCAAAAAAGGCGGTGTTCTGCGTCGCGCCGGGCATACCGAAGCTTCGTTGGATTTAGCCCGTCTGGCCGGTTTGCATCCTTCCGGAATTTTGTGTGAGATCATGGCCGAAGACGGCACCATGGCGCGTGGCGCTACTTTAAAAGCGTTTACCGAAAAACACGGGCTTAAAATCATTACCATCGCCGATCTCATCCATTACCGTCGGCAAAAAGAAAAATTTGTGCGCAGACGCATAGTGGTGGATATGCCCACCAGGTACGGGACGTTTAAACTGTATTTGTACGAAAATACATTGAATCCCAACGAACACCATGTTGCTCTGGTTAAGGGCACGGTTGGCGACGGGAAACCGACTCTGGTACGCGTGCATTCGGAATGCTTAACCGGAGATGTCTTCGGCTCCAAACGCTGCGACTGCGGCGATCAATTACACACGGCCATGGAAATGATCGAAAAAGAAGGACGCGGAGTGCTCTTGTACATGCGTCAGGAAGGGCGCGGCATCGGGCTGGTCAACAAATTACTGGCCTACGCCCTGCAAGAGCAAGGGAAAGACACCGTAGAAGCCAACGAGGCGCTGGGGTTTAAAGCCGATTTGCGTGATTACGGCATCGGCGCCCAGATTTTAAAAGATTTGGGCTTGAGTAAAATTCGCTTGATGACCAATAATCCTAAAAAGATTGTCGGGTTAAAAGGCTATGATCTGGAGGTGGTGGAACGGGTTCCGATTGAAATTTGCCCCAATGAAATCAATGAATTTTATTTAAAAACGAAAAGGGATAAATTAGGACATTTATTTTTGAAAGATAAATAGGTATTTTAAAATTAAAACACAAGGAAAAATTTATGCGTGTTATTGAAGGAAAACTTTCGGCTAAAGGCAAAAAATTCGCTTTGGTTGTCAGTCGTTTTAACGAATTCATCAGCCAAAAGCTTCTTTCCGGGGCGGTGGATTGCCTGGAGCGCCATCATTGTCTGCCGGAAGATATTACCACGGTCTGGGTGCCCGGCTCGTTTGAAATCCCTTTGGTTGCTAAAAAAATGGCCCTGAGCAAAGCGTACGATGCGGTGGTGTGCCTGGGTGCGGTTATTCGCGGAGCAACACCGCACTTCGATTACGTGGCGGCGGAGGTTTCCAAAGGGGTGGCTCAAACCGCTCTGGAAACGGGCGTGCCCGTCATCTTCGGTATCATTACCAGCGATACCATTGAGCAGGCCATTGAACGTGCCGGAACCAAAGCCGGTAACAAGGGCTGGGATGCCGCCCTAACCGCTATTGAAATGGCCGATTTGCTGCCCAAATTGGCAAACGCCGAGTAAACAAATAAACGGTTTTAGATTTTTTCGGAAGGCTGTCAGGCGGGATTGATCATCCTTAAATGGAATCGGGCCTTTGGCAACGCCTGTAACCCTTAATTTTTTGAGGAGAACTATGGTTAAAGTAGGGCTGTTTTTATTGGTCGCCTCTTTTTTTCTGTTCGCCCAGGGCGTTACGGATTGGGAAAGTATTACCAATTACAATGATGTTCAGGGAATTACCGTTAGCCAGCACGGGGTTTGGGCGGTTTCGGACGGCGGTCTGTTCCGCTACGATTTGCAAGATTCCTCCGTGAGAAAATTTAATAATTTGCAGGGACTGCGTTCCTTAAATTTGACGGCGGTTACCCATGACGACAGGGGACAAATCATCGTCGGAGGCGAGCAGGGAATTATTCAGGTGTACGATCCGAATAGCGATATCTGGACGTACGATTATGCTTTGCAGGGCAAGAAAATTTACGATTTGTTTTCCAAAGGCGATACGCTTTGGGTGGCCACGCGTGACGGTGCCGGTGTTTTTGAACGCACCGACGGGCACTATGTATTTCGGGACTTTTTCCACAACTTCCCGGTTCGGCCCGGCAAATTTTTGCAATGTCGGGTTTTTAACGGCCAAATTTGGCTGGCAACCGATAAGGGACTGTTAAGCGCCCCGTCCGATTTCGGCCGTTTTACCATTAACGACCCTCATCGCTGGCAAACATTTTCCCAAATAAGTCCGGCCATCAGCGCATTAAGCAGTGACGGGCAATATCTCTGGGTGGGTGGCAAAGACGGTTTGTATTCCGTAGATAAACGGGGCAATGTTAGTTTACGAACCGATTGGAAACGATTGGATTCCGGTGAATTTTTAAGCATTGATCACCTTTGGGCCACGCAGGGGGCATTGTACCTGACTCACGGACGTTTTGTGTACACCTACAAACCCGACCGGGGTGTTGTCGCTACTACGGGATTTGGCGCCGACATCCGTTCGCTTTCCACGGATGCGGAAGGCACGGTTTGGGTCGGTTTACAGGAAAGCGGCATTGCCTCGACGGCTCATCAAACCCCCGTTGAAATTCCTGGTCCGCCGACTAATGTTCTGCGTACCGTGTTTAAGGATCGTCAGAATAATATCTGGTTAAGCGGAAGCCGTCCGAAAGTACCTTCCCATTCGGGCATTATTAAATATGACGGTCACACCTGGACGCATTATGAATTTTACGGACATACCTATTGGTCACCGGCCAATGACGTGGACGCCATTTATCAGGATCGATTCGGCAATATGTGGTTCGGTACCTGGGGCGGCGGCGTTATCACCTTTACTAGCGGAGCCGACACCTTGTTCTTCAATGCCCATAGCTATGCCGGTATAATGCGCATCAAAAGTGACGGGCAGGTGGTTGATCGGCCTATCGAAGCCCAAAATGTGTTGCACGGTTTTTTAAGCGGTGCCGTGGTCGATGAAAAATATGTGGTCATTCCGTCCGTTACGGAAGACCCGCAAGGAAATTTATGGTTTGCCAATTATTATGCCAGCAACGATCATCTGCTGGCCGTGGCTCCTTTTGATGCTTCGGGATTTC
Organism: uncultured Caldithrix sp.; assembly: GCA_964532875.1. Classification (GTDB taxonomy): domain Bacteria; phylum Calditrichota; class Calditrichia; order Calditrichales; family Calditrichaceae; genus Caldithrix. The sequence continues at coordinate 14,829 of CAZHIZ010000032.1, forward strand.
CCGTACGTGATCCGGCCCAATGGATTTATTTCGGCAGTCGCGACGGTATTCGGGCGACGGAAGGCGGGATTTTGTGTCTGGCTTTCGATGTGTTTAACAATCGCGTGTACATCGGCACTTTCAAGAACGGTTTGTACATTTTGGATTACGGCAGTTCTCTGGCCGATAAAAGCGACGACCAGATTTATCACTATCAGATAAAAGACAATCTGTTCAGTAATTTTGTCCAATCCCTGGCCGTGGATCAGGACGGGATTCTGTGGATCGGCACGGCCAGCGGTTTGAATTCGTTTGACGGTATTAATGTTTACAAACATGTCGGTGACGAGCTGGGTCTTTCCGGGCCGTTGGAGAACAATATCCGTGCGATTGTAGTGGATCGTTACAACAACAAATGGTTTGCCACCAGCGGTGGGGTGAGTATTTTACGTGCCAATCGCAGTCCCTGGGATACGCATGCCTGGAAAGGGTTGAATACGCGCAACAGTTATTTGGTGGGGGACAATGTGTACGATCTGTTTGTGGATGATGCACAAGGGGCTACCTACATTGCCACGGAAGCCGGATTAAGTATTTACCGCGGTTCGTTTGCCGAAATCCGGGAGAATTTTAATGACGTGGCCGTGGGCCCTAATCCCTATTTCGTTGAACAAGCCGATCGCAAGCTGGTCATTAAAAATTTAATGCAAAATTCGGCGGTCAAAATTTTTACCGTGAACGGCCGTCTCATTCGCGAATTAACGACAAAAACCGTGTTAAGCGACGGAACCGTGGCGGTTGACGGCGGAAGAGCCTATTGGGACGGACGCGATCGTTTCGGAAACAAAGTTGCATCGGGTATCTATCTTTATTTAGCTTATACGGAAGACGGAAAATCAACAACGGGTAAATTTGCCGTAATTCGAAAATAGCCATGTTAAAATCATTATTTATTAAAAATTTTGCTTTAATTGACGAACTGCGCATCGAGTTTTCCGAAGGATTAAATATTATCACAGGCGAAACCGGTGCGGGTAAATCGATTATCGTTAATGCTTTGGCCCAGCTTTGCGGAGAACGAAGCAGCAGCGAATTGATCCGCAAAGGCGCTGCGAAAGCAATTTTGGAAGCCGAGATTGAATTTGAGCCGCGCCATGAAATCGCTAAAATTTTACAAGATCTGGATATCGATTCCCAGGTACCTTCAACTCTGATTTTACGCAAAGAAATATCGGCCAAAGGCAACTCCCGTACGTTTGTTAATGATACGCCCGTATCGTTAGGTCGCCTCAATGAAATCAGCAGCTATTTAATCGATATTCATGGCCAGCATCAACATCAACGTTTGTTACATCCGGAGAATCATCTTGAATATCTGGATGCTTTTGCCCGTCTGAACGAGGCGGTTCGGGCATTTGGAGAAACATTAACACAGTACCGCCGGAAAATAGCCGAACGTGATGCGTTGCGTGCTAGGCGACTTAAAAGTACGCAATTGCAGGATATGTACCGTTTTCAAATGGAAGAGTTGCGCAAGGCACAATTGCAGCCCGGCGAGCTGGACGAACTGTACAACGAACTCAAGCGCCTGAATAACATTGAGTACATTCACCAATTGGCTTCAAACGTGGGTGAACTGCTTTATCTGGGGGAACCCAATGCTTCCGGTTTTATGGCCGATGCCGAAAAGGACGTGCAAAAATTAGCGGAATTCGACCATGAATGGGTCGAATTGAATGAAAGTTTGAGCGAAGCGCGCGCAACGATCGAAGAAATCGGGCGTTTCGCAAGCGATTATCTGGCTAATCTGGAATTCGATCCCCAACGTTTGGAACAACTGCAAGAGCGTATTGCTCATCTTGAGTTTCTATTGAAAAAGTACCAGAAAAAAACGGTGGAAGAGCTCATCGCTTATTTGCAGGAGATCGAAAATTATTCCGCCGATATGGAGCAGTTCGACGAAAAAATTCAACAGAAAGAACAGGAAATCGGGCTTTTGCAGGCACGATTACAAGACATGGGGAAAAGGCTTTCACAGGAAAGAAAAAAAGCAGCCGCCATATTCGAAGAACGCATAGACGAAGTATTTAAAAGCGTTGGCATGGCTCATGCCCGTTTTCGCGTTCGTTTCGAAGTAAAGGAGCAAGCTGACAGCCCGTTTGTTTTGGATAAAAAGCATGTGGAAATAAACGAGCGCGGATTCGATGGGGTGGTTTTCGAATTGGCCTCCAATGCCGGAGAAGATTTTAAACCGCTGCATAAAATCGCTTCCGGCGGCGAAATATCGCGCATTATGTTGGCTCTTAAATCATTATTGGCTGCCGTTGATCGGGTACCTTCCATGGTATTCGACGAAATCGATGCCGGTATTTCCGGGAAGATCGCTCAGGTGGTCGGTCGGCAGATGGCCCGCCTTAGCCGGAAACATCAAATTTTGTGCATTACACATTTACCCCAAATCGCGGCTTTCGCCCGTACCCACTTTAAAGTCTCAAAAAATACTGAAGATAATCATACCTTCGTCGATATTGAACAATTGGATGACGTCGGTCGTGTCCATGAGATCGCCACATTATTAAGCGGAAAAGAGGTTGCCGAACAGACGTTGGAAAATGCCCGGCATTTGATTGCGGAAGCTCAGACAATGAAATAGACT
>CAZHIZ010000032.1:17563-26527 GCA_964532875.1 uncultured Caldithrix sp.
TATTTTTTTAATTTATTCAAAAAGAAGAAGAAAAAGGTCGAACTCAGGCCCGGTGCATTACCTCCGGAACAGGTGCGCGAGATCATCAAAAAAATCGGCAAAGGGAAAAAGGTTAATATTCAACGCGTTGAATACGACGGAACCCCGGAAGAAAAACCGGTTACCGTTAAGATCATCGACATTACGGATGACTATTTTACGGGTAGTGTAATTAATGTCGAGCGTTCCATTAAGCAGGAATTGGACGACCGTATTGTCTTCATCAAAGGCGGCGGCGGTACCATCGATTTTTACTACGATGACGGCGATATCATGCGTATTGAAGAAGATGTGGATGAGCAGATTATCCAGCAGCGCAATACCGAAGAATTGCTGGAAATTTTGGATGCCCTTGAAATGAACGAAGATATCCTGATCAGTTACTATGATGAGCAGAAAGGCGGCGTGATAAACGGTCGGGGTAAGCTGGTGGGCAAAGATATCAACAGTAAAGATTTTACCGTTGAATTTTCCGTGATTAACGATATTGAACTGGATAAGCCCAAAACCATCCAACTTAATCTTGATAAAGATTATGTGCTCGACATCGAAGTGGTTCTTTGACCATCCGCTGATAGTTCAAACATTTTGCCAATGAAAGTACATCGCTTTCAAAGCACGATTTTGAAAACGATTGTTTTTAAAATCTATTCTTATTTTGTGGTCTGTGAAATTCCATTGTCTTCAAAATTAGTAATTCCTTTTTAAACTTTAGCAGATCAAAATCCACAATATATTTTGGTTTTTACACGCCTCTTTATGTATATTTTCGCCTTTGATAAAAAAATGTATCAAAGCGGGAAATATGGTATCAAAAAAATTGTTATATTAGTTAAACAAAAACAAATTATATATTAGGAGTTTGGTATGGCTGTAACAAAAGAAGAACTGGTAGAGGTATTGCGTAAAGTCAATTATCCCGGTTATAGTAGAGATATCGTTTCTTTCGGATTAATTCAGAAAATTGATGTTTCTGATCAGACGATTCGCATTCATATCGTAGTTAAAGGCAAGGATAATAGCGTCGTTCAACAAATTAAGCAAGATGTCGAGAAAGTATTACAATCTTCCTATCCCGATTACAAACACGAAGTAATTGCCGAAGCTCAGGAACCGCCCAAGTTTAGTACCACCACTCAGGAAAAGCCGGAGCAGTATTTGCCCAATGTAAAGTACAAAGTGGCTGTGGCTAGTGGTAAAGGCGGTGTGGGGAAATCCACGGTTGCCGTTAATTTGGCGGTAGCAATGGCTAAGTTAGGGCATCGAGTGGGATTGTTGGATGCCGATATTTACGGGCCGAGTATTCCGCTGATGTTGGGTGTTCAGGAGCGGCCGCTTTATGACGGTAAAAAAATACACACCATTGAAAAGTACGGAGTACATTTAATGTCTCTTGGGTTTTTGGTGGATAATTCCGAAGCGGTTATTTGGCGTGGTGCGCTGGTTCATCGTGCCTTACAGCAATTGATGAATGACGTGGCCTGGCCCGATCTGGATATTATTTTGTTTGATATGCCTCCGGGCACGGGTGATGCGCAATTGACGATTTCCCAATCGGTTTCCTTGGATGGTGCAGTTATTGTCTCCACGCCGCAGGATGTGGCCTTGATTGATGCAATTAAAGGTGTGCAGATGTTCCGTAAGGTTAATGTGCCGGTGATGGGTATTATCGAAAATATGAGTTATTTTGTTTGCCCCCATTGCGGAAAACGTACGGATATTTTTTCCCACGGTGGGGTAGCCAAAGCCTGCCAGCAATACAACACCGATTTACTGGGTGAAATCCCCCTGAATCCGCGCATTGTAGAAGGCGGGGATCACGGCGTGCCGGTAGTGGTGGATAATCCGGACAGTCCGGAGAGTAAAGCATTTTTGGAAGTCGCGGCACGTATTTATGAAAAAGTTTCAAAATAGAAAACAATATGGGAAATATTCCCTGCTTATTTTTGCTCAATGCGGGAATATTTCCCTTTTTAGATTTTCCTTTTTCAGTCATTCCCTCCAACAACGTCTTGAAGTTTAATGACTTAGCAAATAAAAGAGCCTTCCTTTAGATTTTGGCATCATTTTTGTTATTATAAATACAAAACCAAACGGACGTGGGGAGACTTTAATCATGCGTATTAAAATTACGTTTAAGAATCCAAAACGGAAGACCTATTTACCAATCAACACCAACTATTATTTAGTAAAACTCATCAAACATTTAACCTTTGAATACCGGCGCTATCTTTCGTCATTAATTCCGGGGAATGAAGCGGCTGACGGTTTTGATCTTTACACCTTTTCGCAATTGATCATTCCGGAGCGTAAAATCGAAAATTTTATGATCGGAATTTTGTCGCGTGAATTTTACTGGTATGTTGCTTCCCCGTATTATCAATTTTTAGGAATTTTAGCTAAAGAATTGCGCCGACATCATCGAGTAAAAATATATGATGTGTTCTTTGAAGTGGAAGCTGTACGTTTTGTTCCTGAACCCGAGTTCAAAGATCATGAAGCGCAATTTACCTGTTTGTCTCCTGTAACCGTTTTAAAAGAAACAAACGGCAAAAAGCCCAAGTCGGATTTCAAAAAATACGCCTTGCCGGATAATAAAGAATTTTACGCAATGCTGGAAAAAGACATTCGCGATAAATATAAGGTAATTCATAAAAAAGCCATTGACCATCTGGAGTTCGATCTGGAATTTGACAAGGAGTACATTCGACGCAGGAATAATCGCATTACCAAAGTGATTACATTGGAAAAAGAAAGTGAGCGGCAAGAACAAGTTCGTTGCGTGCTGGCTCCGTTTAAAATAAAAGCCGAACCTGAGGTTTTAAAAGTCATCTATGATGCCGGAATCGGCCAAATGAATGCTTTGGGGTTCGGTATGGTTGAAATGGTTCACCATCACAGGAAATACAAGATGAGTTAAAAAAATAAAAATTTATCGGGCCTCATTTTTTTGTGGCACACCTTGGTATTTTGGAAGTCATTTACTAACGGGTTTATTGCTTCTTTCCTACCATTTAGGGCCATTGGTACTTTCCCACCGAGTATCAATGGCCCTGTTTATTTTGGAATTTGTTAAGTGCAATTTTGACCAAAAGAATTTAGCGCTGCAATGGCAAAAAAGGTTCCCTCAAATTTTCCATATTCCGTTAACGGAAATGGCTTAACCTTCAAATATCTGTTTTTTTACTCTCTGGTAACATAAAGATAGCGTTTGGTCTTCTGAGTCGGAGTCTTTTCAAACGGTTCGGTTTGCTCGATTATTTTACTAATGCGTGCGTAGGAGGCTAATTGCTCGTTGGCTTTTTGGCGGATGGTTTGCAAGAGTTCTTTGATCTTTTCTTTGACTTGTGTTTCGCTTAAATGATTAATGCCGAATTTCTTATCCAGTTCTTCATAATTTAAAAATACTCGGGCTACGATTTGGCCGTGGTCGTCATAAACCAATGATTCCACAATGCAATCGAATTCATTGAGTATGGCTTCAATTTGTTCCGGATAGATGTTTTCTCCGCTGGGCCCCAAAATCATATTTTTAATCCGACCCTTAATAAATAAGTAGCCATCCTCATCCAGCAGCCCCAAATCACCTGTTTTAAACCAGCCGTCTTCAGTAAGAACTTCGGCCGTTCGTTCCGGATCTTTGTAATAGCCCTGCATAACGTTGGGGCCTTGCACCCAAATTTCACCCACTCCGGTTTTAGGATCGGGATCATGGATTTTAATGTGGATGCCGGGTAAAGCCGGGCCTGTGGAATGCAGTTTGAGCATGCTCTGAATCATGGCTGCAACAATGGGTGAGGTTTCGGTCAGGCCGTAACCGATGGCATAGGGGAAATTGGCCTCGAAAAGAAATCTTTCCACCTCGGGTGAAAGTAACGCCCCGCCGATGGGCATAATGCGCAACTGTCCGCCAAAGGTATCCAAAAGCTTTTTGCCGGCCTTTAAATAAATAAAACGTCGCAATTGCGGTACTTTTTGCATGAGTCGCAAGATTAATTTTTTGTTCAGCTCGGGCAGGATGCGCGTTTTGTAGATTTTTTCGATAATCAACGGCACGATGAGCATAATGGTAGGACGAACTTTTTGTAAGGCCGCCACCAAAAGGCGCGGTGTAGGCGGTTTGGCAAAATAATGAATGCTGCACCCGGCAATGAGCGGGGCGACCATACCCACCGTGGCTTCGTAAGCATGAGCCAGGGGCAAAACAGATAATAAGCGATCCGATGGCGAAGCGTGAACCACTTTTAATATGGCCAAAGCGTTGGATACGATATTGTAATGGGAAAGCATAACTCCTTTGGAATTTCCGGTGGTTCCCGAAGTGTAAATAATTACGGCCAGATCATTGCCTTGCAGCTTAGACGATTCCGATTTTTGTGCCTTTTTAAATGCCGCTTTGGTGATTTTGGATATTTCTTTACTGCCTTTATCGAAAATTTCCTTGAGTCCGTCTTTGGGTGTCTCTTCTTCAAGGGCCTCAAAGGTGTCGATTAGAATAATTTTTCGCACATGTTCAAACCTGGTATCTTCAATTTTCGGCAAGAGCGTCCGCGATACAAATATTGCCTTGCAATGTGCATGGCGGATGATGTGTTGAATTTCATTGGGATGAAAATCCGGTAAGATGGGTACGGCTACGGCGCCCATTGAGGTAATGGCAAAATAGGCAATGGACCAATGGGGCATGCTTTCGCTCAGTAGAGCAACGTGGTCTCCTTTTTTTATTTCCGCTTGTTTTAAATAGGCGGAAATAGCAAGTACTTTTTCATAAAATTGTCCATAGGTTATGGGTGTGTCCCCCACAAAAGAGACCGCAGGATAGGAGGCATATTTTTCCCCGCTAAATTCGAGTACATCTTTTAATGTTTGTAACGATTCCATTGGTGTTTTCCCGATAAAATTGCACGATAATTTAATGTAAGGATTGGTATTTAAACGCGCAAATGTTTTGTCCGCCGGAGCAAACCAAGAAAATCTTTCCCTTGGTCATGTTAAGACTCTTTCCAATATAGTGAATGAATATTTAAAGATGAGGTGTTGATCCAGCAAGATATTGAACCGAGTCATTTTTATTATGACCGGTTTCACTGTATATTATAAAGTGCAGGATAGAGAAAAGAAGGATAAGACGTGCCGCGTATTAGGCATAATTTTTTTATTTTGTGGAGTTTGTTACTGATGATACAGGCCTCGAACTTAGTGGCTCAGCCTCATTTTGACGGACATCGTTATTTCAATCCTTTCCCCACGTTTAAAAATCGAAACGCATGGGATGTGGCAAAATGGCTCCTATGGGATCATATCCGTGCCAAAAGACAAAAAGGCCACACAAATTCTTTTCAATGGGAAGAAGGCCAGCACGATCCTTCCTGGTTAAGCCGGAACCGGAAGCAATTTTCCGTCACCTGGATTGGTCATTCCACGTTACTGATCCAGATGCAAGGGTTAAATATTCTAACCGATCCCATTTTCAGCAAACGGGCTTCCCCTTTTTCATTCATTGGTCCCAGGCGCCTTGTGCCGCCCGGATTGGCATTCGATGATTTACCGCCCATTGATTTGGTAATCATATCCCATGATCATTACGACCATCTGGATAAGCGCACGATCAAACGTTTGGGGAATAAACCGTTTTACGTGGTTCCTCTGGGCGTGGGGGCCATATTACGTTCCTGGGGGATTTACCATTTCAGGGAAATGGATTGGCGGGACAAAATTGAATTTAACGGGCTTGAAATTATTTGTACGCCGGCCCAACATTTCTCCGGGCGTTCTCCGTTTAGGCAAAATAGTACTTTATGGGCAAGTTGGCTTCTAAAGAGCCGGACGCTTAGCTTTTACTTTGGCGGCGATACGGGTTATTTCCCCGGATTCAAGGGGATTGCTCAAGTATACGGACCTATTGATTTTGCTGCTTTGCCCATCGGGGCGTATGCTCCCAGGTGGTTTATGAAAGCCGTTCATTTGGATCCGGAAGATGCCCTAAAAGCGTTTAAAGATTTACAGGCGGCGATTTTGATCCCCATCCATTGGGGTACTTTCGATCTTGCGGATGAAGCACCAACACAACCTTTGGAAGTTTTGAAGCAGAAGGCGCGCATGCAAGGGCTGTCCGATCGTATTTGGTTCTTTAAGTACGGAGAGACTAAAATACAAAGATATTGAAGGCTTTGCTTTTTTAACAAAGGGCGAAATCATGTTAAAAAATTTGCAATTGATGGTTTTAATTTTCATGTTTTTGTGGAACTGTTCACGGGAAAGGCCTATGAAATATTCGGAAGAATACTATCAAAAATTGCGGCATGCTATGGTCGAACAACAAATCATCGCCCGGGGGGTGAAAGACCCCAAGGTGATTCGGGCGATGGAAACGGTACCGAGGCACAAGTTCGTTCCGCCAGAAGAAGCTCCTTTTGCCTATCAGGATGAACCGCGTCCCATCGGACACGGGCAAACAATCAGTCAACCGTATATTGTGGCCTTTATGACGGAACAATTACATATTAAACCGACCGATCGCGTTCTGGAAATCGGCACGGGTTCCGGGTATCAGGCCGCAATACTGGCACAGTTGGCCGATTCGGTCTTTACGATTGAAATTATTCCCGAGTTGGCGCGGGAGGCAGCCGAACGCCTGAAGGCCCTGGGATATGACAATGTTCTTGTTAAACAAGGGGACGGATACAACGGCTGGCCCGAGAAAGCGCCTTTCGATGCCATTATTGTTACGGCCGCACCGCCTAAAATTCCGCCACCTCTTTTGGATCAACTTAAAAAAGGCGGTACCATGGTTTTACCGGTGGGGGAATATGTGCAAGAATTAGTCGTGGTAAAAAAATCATCCAGCGGTATGGCAATGCAGAACATTCTGCCGGTGCGATTTGTGCCCATGACCGGCAAAGTACAAAAAGAAAAAAGATAAATCTTGTCTTTAGAAAGGTATTGGATCACAATTTTAGAGGTTAAAAGAAGCAGAAGAAAAACCGAATAGGGAAATAATGTGCGAAAACTAATTGCTCTTTCCGAGGCGGTGATACATGGCCGTTTACGATTAGTCTCGTTAAGCCGTTTACTTGGCGCCCCACTGTACAAAAAGAAAAAATCCGAAATTGATTTTGAACAATTGGAAAATATTCAGGACGAACTGTTAGCCCGGGGGATATTTTCGCAAATAGAAGAATCGCCTGCCAATTATTATTTGAAAATATTGCCGACCCGCTCCTTGCGGAAACGACCCAAATATTGGGTGCACGTTTTACTTTTTTTGTTGACGGTTTTAACCACAACTTTAACAGGCGCCTTATTACGCGGAAAAGATCCCTTTGCTTCGTGGGCTAACCTTGCCGTGGGGTTACCGTATTCGTTTGCCTTGTTGACCATCCTTCTCAGTCATGAAATGGGGCACTATTTAACTGCACGCCGTTACGGCATCGATGCGACCCTGCCTTATTTTATCCCTTTTTTCGTGCCAGCCTTTCATCCGGGAACGTTAGGCGCATTTATCAAAATAAAATCGCCCATTCCGCACAAAAAAGCTTTGTTTGATGTGGGCATCGCCGGCCCCCTGGCCGGTTTTGTGATGAGTTTGATTTTTTTGATCATCGGTTTTTCCCGTTTGCCGGATACGGCGGGCATTTATGCTTACATCGAACAAATCCATCCTTTGCACGATGTACACGGCGTGGATCTGGTATTGGGCAACACATTACTATACGATTTTATGGCCAAAATATTTGCGGCCGGTCGCTTACCCATGGACGAAATCTATCATTTTCCCTTTATTTTTGCAGCCTGGTTCGGCCTATTGGTCACCTCGATCAATTTAATGCCCATCGGTCAGTTGGATGGTGGGCACATTACCTATGCCATGTTCGGAAGCCGCGCCAGAGTTATTGCCGTTGTTGCTTTTTTTCTGTTGATCGTTTTGAATTTTTATTTGATCTCCCATTTTAATTCTTATGTTTGGCTCCTGTGGACATTATTGCTTTTACTTTTTATTCGTTTTCGCCATCCGCCGACCCTGGATGATTCTCTTGGACTGGACAAAAAAAGAAGAATTTTGGGCTGGCTTTCTTATTTGATCTTTATGGTGTGCTTTTCGCCCATGCCATTTTACATTCGATAAATATTATGAGCTGAATTGAACGTGGGCGATATTATTTGTCATTAATGCGTTCCGTGCTTATTTTTTAGCTTTGTTAAAATCAGTCTGCAGAAAAGGAAGCACCGGAGCGATGGTTCCGGCCGTTATTCGAAATCGAGATTTCGCTTAGGGGCGGAGGAAATAAGCTATGCTGTACGTTCTGATATTTGTCTTGGTTTTATTGTCCGTTTGGGGATTGCTTTTGTATGTCCGTAAATCGCAATGGGATACGATCCATCGGAATTTGTTGGATTTGGAAGACCATTACGAAGGCAAAGTAATTCGGCGAGGTTTTGCCGCTCGTCCTTTTTTTTACGGGAAAATAAATGGTCATCCCTTAACCGTGAACATCAGTAGCGAAAAATTAGGGGACGAACGCTTAAATTATTTTGATATCAGTTGGGGCATTCCCACCAGCGAAACATTCACGATCGCCGAAAAAGGCTGGTTGGCGAAGCATCGGGATCAAAAAGTGGATGTCTTACCGGAAATGGAAAACGATTATGGTCAAAAATTTGCCCTGATTCATAAAGATCAAGACAAGGCGGCTGAAATCATGCAACATCAAGCTGTGCGTGATTTTATTAACGGATTTCAGAATTTATGCTACATTTTTTTGGGGAATACCGGTATTATTTGTGAGTTTAGTGCGGAGAATCTGGCCGAAGCTTCGAAATTCGATTCCATGAAAAAACGATTTGATTTGATAAAAATGTTAGGAGATGCTTTTAAATAATGAATATCGAAACCGTTCCGGAAAATTTTAAAGCGGGCTATGTGGC
>CAZHIZ010000033.1:0-11361 GCA_964532875.1 uncultured Caldithrix sp.
TTTACCAATTCTTGTCCAACTGCCTGCGGCCGGCCGGTACACGTAAATGTTCTCTCTTGAATTTTTTGTTTTCTTCTTTTAAGGCCTGCAAAATACGCTCGGCCTCTTTTTTGCTCATTTGCTTTTTTTGCCCCTTTTGCTGCCGGGCCTGTTGCTTTTTTTGCTGATCGTTTTGTTGTTTTTTCTTTTGTTGTTGCTGCTTTTGCTTCTGCTTTTGTTTGTTTTGCTTCTCCTGATTTTGCTGTTGTTGTTGCTGTTGCTGCTGCTGCTTTTTTTGTTTTAATTTTTCAGCCAGCGCTTTCAGGTAAGGATCATTTGGAAATTTTTGCAGGCCCTGATTCACCACCTGAATAGCCTGCTCCAAATGTCCTTTAATGTACAAATTGGCACCCAGATCAAAAAATCCACGAGCCGTTTGGGCGCGGCCTAAATTAAACAAAATCGCCATAAATACAAAGAGAAATACCATGCGTTTCATAAGCTTTTTGTGCCTAAAATATCTACCACATCTTTAATACGTTGAATAAATCCCTGAAAAGCCGCCACAGTTGGATCTTTTTTTAACCCGTTAACCATCAATTGGTACGCCTGCCGATATTTGCGTTGATCCACCAATTTCTCGGCCTGGGCTTTTAATCGTTTGGCAAATTCGGAAGGCTCGATGTGCTTTTGTTTGTTTTGCTGTTTATTTTGCCTTTTTTGCTTTTTAGCCATTTCCTTTAATTTGGCCCGCGCCAATTCCAAATTGTATTTGGCATCCCGATCGTTGGGATTTAACTCCAGAGCCTTTTTGTAAGATTCAATGGCTTCTTTTAATTTGTTTTGTTGAAAATAGGCGTTGCCGATGTTGTAAAAGGCCTTGGAACTCAAGGTCAGATTTTTGCTGCCCACCACTTTTTGAAAGGCCTCGATAGCCTCTTTGTACTTTTTCATTTTGTAATAGGCATCACCCTGATCAAATAAGGCAATTTCATTCAAAGGATCGTCCAGAAGAGCATCCTGATAAGCGGCCAGGGCCTCCTCGTATTTACCTTGTGCAAAGTATTCGTTTCCTTTTTTTACCTTGGCGCGAATACTATCGGCCTGCGAAACGCCAAACAACAGCACAACAATCAGGCTAATACCGACCCATCGCATAGGCGCCTCCTTTTCGGGTTCGCACCGGCAGGAAAAATTCCAGCAAAATACAAATCAAGCCCAACAAAGCGAAAATCTGGTAACGGTCTTCGTATTGTGAAAATCGACGGGCACTCAGTTCTTTTTTCTCCATTTTATTGATTTCGTTGTAAATCTTTTCCAATTCCGACTGACCGCTGGTGGCAATGTAGTATTTACCGTTGGTCACAAAGGCGATTTTCTGTAAGGTGGTCATATCCAGCTTGGTGGTGACCACGTTGCCGTTGCGGTCTTTCATAAAGCCCACTTCATTGCCGTTTTTGTCGTACACCGGAATGGGAACTCCCTGCGGCGAACCGATGCCGATGGTGTAAATAACAATTCCTTCCTTAGCCGCCTCTTTGGCTTCTTTTACGGGATTTCCTTCGTGGTCTTCTCCGTCGGTAATCAGGATTAATACCTTATGCTTACGCTCCTTTTGCACAAAAGCCTTTCGGGCCACTTTAATGGCATCACCGATGGCCGTACCCTGCACTGGAATCAAATCGGTATCCATCATTTGCAAAAACAACTTGGCCGCACCGTAATCCAGAGTAAGCGGACAAACCAAATGGGCCATGCCGGCAAAGGCAATTAAACCGATGCGATCTCCTTTGAGCAAATCAATGAATTTGGCGATTTCATGCTTGGCCTTTTCCAATCGGTTGGGCTTGATGTCCTCGGCCTTCATGCTGTTGGAAACATCTAAAGCAATGATGATGTCCACGCCTTTACGTTTGACCTGTTCCAGTTTGGTTCCGATCTGGGGGTCAGCCAGGGCAATGACCAAAAACAAATAGGCCGCAACAAAAAGAATGTGCTTCCAAATTACTCGACGTTTATCGTAGCCCGGCAGGATGCGTTGGATCAATTCCAAATGGCCGAAACGTTGCAACAGAGCTTTTTTGTGCCGGTACACCAGCACAAAAAACACAATTAGCAACAACACACCCCACAGGCCGTGTAAAAACAAAGGATATCTAAAACGCAATACTTCCATAATGTTCCGATTCGTTTCAGTTTTTTCAGATCAATTAAACGTTCAGGTCAAGGGTCGGTTCTGCCCAACCGCTTTTCTTTCCTGACCGTATGTCAACTTAAGTGCAACCGCCGTATTTGCCGTTTCCGGCCAACAAATAATTGCACAAAACGAAAAAGAGCGCACACCTTTAAGTTCCCGAAACGGAGCAATAGTTTCATCCCCAGGCAAGGGCTGCGACGAATTCCCCGTTCCTTACGGGATGGTTTTAAAATAGGTATTGGCCAACAGCACTTCGATCAGGAGCAAAACAATGGCCAATGCAATGAAATACATAAAATATTCTTCGTAGCGCGTGTACTCTTTCACTTCTATTTTCGTTTTTTCCATCTTACCGATCTCTTTGTAAATTTCGCGCAGTTTTTCCGTACTGGTGGCGCGGAAGTATTTACCACCGGTAATTTGGGCCACCTTTTTCAACAAATCTTCATCGATGTCCACCCGCATGGGAACGTAACGGGTGCCCCAAAGCGGATCTTGAACGGGATACATGGCGGTTCCTTTTGTGCCCGTGCCGATGGTGTACACGCGAATGCCGAAGGCCTTGGCCATGCGTGCCGCCGTAATCGGATCGATTTGCCCCCGATTATTGCGGCCGTCGGTCATCAGAATAATCACTTTGCTTTTGGCTTTACTATCCTTTAAGCGATTGATGGCCGTGGCCAAACCCATTCCGATGGCTGTTCCGTCCCAATCCTTGCTGGCTACTTTCAAGTGATCCAAAATGGTGTACAGCACGCCGTAATCCAAAGTTAAAGGACATTGCGTAAAGCTCTCCCCGGCAAAAACCACCAGCCCGATGCGGTCGTTCTTGCGCCCTTTGATAAATTCCTTGGCAACCATTTTGGCCGCTTCGATGCGGTTTTTAGGGCGAAAGTCCTCGGCCAACATACTGGACGAAACGTCAATAGCCAGGACAATATCAATTCCTTCCGTGGTCACCTTTTCTTCTTTGGTACCGGATTGCGGGCGGGCCAGAGCCAGGATGATAAGAGCAACAGCCATCACACGCAATGCGAACAAGGAAGGACGGAGCCTTTGTTTTAAACTGGGTTTCAGTTTTTTCAACAGGCTCACGTCCGAATAAATCAGTTTGCCCGTGGCTCGCGCTCGGCCGCGCCAGTACCACCAAACCATTACCGGAATAACCAATAAGAGCAACAAATAATAGGGATCAGCAAATCGGAACATTCGTCACCTTACTTCTTTTTAGCCTTAGCATTTTCGTTTTTACCGGAGGTTTTATTCTCTTTTTTAGGCTTCGGTTCCAGCAAATCTTCTTTTTTGGGAAATAATTTTTTGAGCTCTTCGGCTTTAATCGTAACGACCGATTTCAACAAGGGATTACGGGCATAGACCGATTTGTCGTTTTTGTTTTTACCGATTTCAAGCTCGATCAGTTTGTCGTTGCCGCCGTAAATTTCGATGCGCCCTACCGGATTGGCCAGGCCGTAGGGTCGTAACGATCTGGGATGATCGTTGACGAAAGAGGTTGCTTTCAAATTATTTACAGCCAGCAGTATGTTGGTAATTTTCCAGGATTTGGCCTTTTCGCCGGTGGACAAGCGCCAGGTATTGGCAGTGTCTTTTTCGAAAATCATCAAATTGCTCTTGTAAAGCAAATTAATGCGATCGGCTTTGGAACGATCGAATTGGGCAATTTTCTTATCGCGATAGGCAAACAATTTCTTTTTAAAGGGTTTAACGAAAAAGCTATCCACCGTAAAAACATAAGGCCGCGCATCGTCCTTGCCGTACAAAACATCTCCGTGCTGCGGTGCCGAAAAAGAGACTCCCATGCGTGCTTTTTCTTTACCGGCAAAAAGTTCAATGCGATAGGCCGGATGTTTCAATCCGTAACGAGCCAAATTTTTGGGATGCTCAGCCGCAACGGATTTAATCCGCCCGAATTGCAGCTTATTCAAAATGGAATTAATGGAAGCGTTTTCGCCTTTGGTTTGCACCGGTTCGGTAATTTTCCAATTGTTGCCGTCTTTAACAAAATGGAACCGGCCGTAAGGATTTTTTAATTTGATCTCAACAATCTTGTCTTTTTCAAAGTGCAAAGGCTTTTTGTCGCGCCAGTCGAACAACGATTTGCTCACGCTGTTTTTCAGAGAGCTGGCCACAATTACGATTTCCGAATCGTTCTTTGTGACAAAAACATTGCTGCCGACTGGTGTATTATCACCAATCTTGATCGTTGTTTCTGGAATGCCCTTTCCCGAAAAGGTCAGCAAAATACTTGCCGTACTGTCGAGTCCGTATTGAGTTAGGTCTTTTTTAGGAATTTTAAACGTGCGTATTTTGCGCAGATCTTTAATATTGTACAATAAAGAATTAATCGGCGATTCGTCCGCATCGGTTTGCACCGGTTTTAAAATTTCCCAGGAACCGTTTACTTTGCGGAATTCGTAAACGCGTCCGTGATTACGGATAATAATATGATCGATGCTGTCTCTCTTCACGTTGAACAGCTTTTCGGCTTTTGCTTTTTCCTGGGCACGCTTTTCGCCGCCCTTGATCTCCCCGAAATACACATAAGCACCAAGGGCTAAAGCAATGAGCACAAGAATAATCGTATTACGCATTTTTCGTTTTGTCTCCTTTTTGCCTCACATCGTTCACGCCCGTTTTCAAACAAAAGGTTGGCGGAGAGTAAGAGTCGATTTTATGTACACTTCCACTTTACTCTCCACTTCCCCGTTTTACGTTTTATCGGTTACGGCGAATGTAAATCACCGTGCCGATTACAATGACCAAAAGCGGAATGGCAATGACCACAAGGTAGAACAATCCCTTCACATCCGCCTGGGTCATGGTCAGGCGCCGATCCTGAATTTCTTTCGGTCGAATGGAAATCAAATCTTCTTCTTCCGCCAGATAGCTGATCGTATTCTGAAACAGGTTGCTATTGCCCTGATTCTTGAAATATCCGTTCTTGGCAAAATCGGAATCACCGAAGATCACCAGCACCATTTTCTTTTTGCCGTGATTCTTTTCTACCACCACACCGATGGACACCGGCCCCTTGATATCGCGCCCTTCGTCAAATTTTACCTTGCCGCTGGAATAATCCTTTTCGGCCCAGCTATTACGCGAAGTTTTAAGCAATTCGGTAATCGTGTAGCCGTCTTTATCCTTCATGGGCATCACCGAACAGGCCAACGGGTAAAAAGTCATGATGTTAAAATCTTTGGTGATAGGATTATTGTGATCGTAACTGGTTACCAGGGGCATACCCGGACCGGCTCCGAACAGTTGGCCCACACCGCTCACATCAATAACCATATCGTTGCCGATATTCACATGAAATTGGGCGGCAAAATCGGCAACATCCGGTTGATGATCCGGATCGACCATCAAAAATACCTTACCGCCTTTGTTCAAATAGGCTTTAATGGTATCCAGTTCGCCGGGCAAAAAGTTCGATTTGGGGCCGGCAATCACCAGAGCCGTACAACTGTCGGGAATGGATTTACGGCGGGCCAGGTTTAAAGTTCTGACTAAATAATTTTCTTTTTTAATAGCTTCGGCAGCGGCTTTGTACCCTTCGGGAGAACTATCCGTGATGGAGTGTTCCCCATGCCCGGTTAAGAAATAGATCACCTTGTCTTTATCGCGCGTTACCTTAATAAGGGCATTGGTTAAATTGGCTTCGGTCAATTTTTTAACCATCTCCCGCTTGGGGCCGCATTCTACGGCCAAAGTCCCGTAGCTACGTACACCGTATTGCCGGGCAATTTCCGGGTGTTCGTCGGGATCGATGAATTGGTATTTAAAATGGGACGAACGATAGCTGTACTCGTCCAAAATATCACGGGCATTCCGCTGCTCGGACGATTTGAAAAAGGCCGTTACCTTCACGTCTTTCTTTAAATTGTCCAGCACCTTTTTGGTTTGCGGCGACAAGCTGTACAAATGGGAAGATGTCCAATCCCAGCGAAAATGACGACGCGTGGAAATGAAGGCCAGCATAATAATGATGGCCAAAACCACCAGAACCTGAATGGTGGCATTTGAACCGTATTTCAGCGATCTTTTGGAAACGGCCACTTCGCGATTCTTGAAAAAAACGAATAAGTAATAAGCCACCCCAATGAGTCCTACAATGAGCAGAACCCAATGGTACACCGCCCACACGCGGTTTATCGAATACCAGATAAGTGCAGCGAAAACAAAGATAATTCCCGCAATTCCGATGATATTATCTGTCTTTTTCATTGTTCATTGTTCTCCATTCTAATTTGTCTTACTAACTACCGGCCTTATTTCAGGCTCTCCATCTCACGGATTCAATCATTTTTACCGAAATGTACAAACCGAAAAAGCAGAACAGGATGTAGTAAGCCAAATGTCCCGTATCGATCACACCTTGTGCGAAATCTTCGAAATGATTAATGATGGAGATGTAATTAAGAATGGGTTTCAGGGTCGGCCCGGCAAAATTGGCGCCCCAGCCCACAACCCACAATAAAAGCGACAATCCGAATCCGCCGATGGCGGCAATAATTTGATTTTCGGTGGTTGTGGAAATGAACAGGCCGACAGAGATGAAAGCCGAACCCAATAAAATCAAACCGATGTAACCGGAAAGTACCGGTAAAAATTCGGGTTTACCATACAGAAACAACAATCCGTTAAAAAACATGGTCGGAAGCAATAAGACTAAATAGAAGGCCAAACCGGCCAAAAACTTGCCCACAATAATTTGCGTCGGCGTAATGGGGGTGGTGTACAACAATTCCACCGTTCCCAGACGCTTTTCCTCGGAATACAGGCGCATGGTAATTAAGGGTAATGTAAAAAGAGAAATCAAAGCAATATTCCAGAAATAGGGCCGAATGAGCATTAAATTCACGTTGAACTTTTGCGGCGCCATGCGATATTGCTGGGCACGAATCATGTCCATAAAACTGGCCTGCACAAAACTGGACAGGTACAAATAGAAGAAGACCCCGGTTAAGGCCGTAAACAAGGCCAGAATAACATACCCGATGGGCGAATAAAAATAGGATTTAAACTCTTTTTGAAAAATTGCCAAAATCGCTTTCATTTCAGGCCACCTCCTCTTTTGTGGTGAGATGCAGGAAGATCTCTTCCAGTGTAAAGCGTTCCGTGGAAAGCTCTAACAAACCTAATCCGCTGCCCACAATGGCTTTGGCCAAATCTTTGCGAATATCTTTGGGACTTTCAATAATAACTTCTTTAACTTCCTGCTCTTTGGGCTGTACTTCCAGCTTCTGGATATCGGCCAAAGGCTGCAAAGCCGAGCGAATGCCGTCTTCGCTTCCTTCCACCTGTAGAATAATGCGCTGTACACCGCGCATACGGTTGGTCAAATTTTGCACCGTATCTTCGGCGACCACACGGCCTTCGTTAATGATGACCACCCGTTCGCAGGTTTGCTCGATTTCGGGCAAAATGTGCGAAGACAAAATAACCGTATGTTCGCCGCTTAGCCCTTTAATAAGCTGACGGATTTCAATGATTTGCTTGGGATCCAGCCCCACGGTCGGTTCATCGAGAATGACGATCTTCGGGTTATTGAGCAAAGCCTGCGCCAAACCGACCCGTTGTTTGAATCCCTTGGAAAGCTTGCCGATAATACGATGGCGCACATCGCCGATATTGGTTTTTTCAATGACCGCATCCACTTCTTTTGCAATGCGATCCTTTTCCACTCCTTTTAATTTGCTCACGAAGGTTAAGTAATCGGTAACTACCATGTCTGTGTACAAAGGCGGATTTTCAGGCAGATAACCGATAATTTTACGAACTTCCATGCTTTGATCAAAAATGTCGTAACCGCCAACGGTGGCCGAACCGCTGGTGGGCGGCATGTAGCATGTTAAAATGCGCATCGTCGTGGTTTTGCCTGCCGCGTTAGGGCCCAACAAACCAACGACCTCACCTTTGTTCACGTGAAAAGTGACGTCTGAAATGGCGCGCTTTTCACCGTAGTAGCGGGTTAATCCTTTGACATCGATCAATGTTCGTTCCTCCTAATTTGATCTATCACCATTTCATCGATTCCATTTTCATCTTTCATCTTTTTTATTTTTTATTTTTTATTTTTCTTCTTGCTTTTCTGCCTGAAGCGCCTTTTGCTCTTCTTCTTTTTCTTCCTCCTCGTCCGGCTCAAAGAAAACAATTTTGGTCGTCTGCACAAAGTCCAGCGCTTCCTTTTTCACACGCTCGATTTCCTGTTCCGTGGGAATGTACTTGGCAAATTTCACTAAATCGCTCAGGGTCAAAATATCTTTAAGCATGGCGAACAACGTCTCATCCTGGCGCACTTCCGCCGGCAGACTGCGTAAAATTTCATCGGTCGTTTGCTCCAGGGCCTGCATGTAATAGCGCCCTTCCAAATAGGCACGCACAATTTCCGAAAGCCGACTAAAAAAGGCCTTGTATTGCTTTTGCTCCAGCAAATTGCCGGTGTACAATTCCTTCAGTGCTTTTAAAGCCACTTCATGGGCAGGAGGCGGTGGCGGCGGCGGTGAAAAAACGTAGCCCCGTTCCTTTTTGCGTTTCCACAGCAAATAGATAAGATAAAACAGAGCTAAAAACAGGACCGCCAACAAAGCAATGCGCAACCAAAAGCGATAATTAAAAGGAATACTCAGCGGCGCTTTAATATCTTTCAAATGGTGTTTGGTTTCGCCTTTTAACAAACTTTTTACATAAATGGTAATGGCCGGTGCCTCGAGAATGTTGGGCTTGCTGGCCGTATCGGAAAGAAAATAAGCCAGAGGGTAGGCCGGAATCTGGTAACGTCCCGTATCGTAAACGGAAATTACGTAATCGTAACGTTCGATAATCCGATCGCCTTTTTTGAGCGGTTTGGAAAAATGGTAAGATTTGATTTCGAACATGCCCAGATTAATGCCGGGCCCCGGCTGAATGATGCGCACGTCCTTACGGCGATCGATGATAATGGAGTAAGTAATGTGATCGCCAATGGTAATATTGGCCGTATCCACCTGTGCTTTCACTTCGATGAGCGGCCTTTGTTCCGCATGCAGGCTGCCGGCCAAAAGCAGCACCACGATACCCCAAAAAACCGTATTCCGAAATACTCTTCTCTTCATCATTGAATCCGTTGCTCGTAAATGTGAACATCTTCCGCTTTCATCAGACGATCGGCCAGTTGCTGATAGGCTTCTTGTTGTTTTTCGGCCAATAAATCCTGTGCCACCTGTTGCTGCACTTCGGCAAACGTTTTATGGCGTACAATTTTACCTTTTTTGTCCCGTTCCGCGTACTTATCTTTATTTGCTTTAAAATACAACCGGACTTCTTCCGGATCGATTTTGACTTTATTCTTCAATTCTTCCTGCAGCAGCTTATTGGCCATCAAAGCTTTTTTCGCTTCGAACACCCCTTCGATCACATCTTTGTCTTTATCAAGACCCTGGCGTTTGGCCGATTCGTAAAGTAAATCCTGCAGGATCAATTGGCGCAATAATTCTTTCTTTTTTTCTTTGGATTTAAACTGGTCTTGCAGGTAAGGCGGTAATTTACTGATTTCAAAATCGAGATCGCCCTGGGTTATCTTGTGCGAACCGATGGTGGCCAACACGGCCCCGGGTCTGCTTTTGTGGATTTCAGCCGTATCCAGAGCCGCTTCTTTTTCCATGACCCGAACCGCATCCTGCGAACGATCCAGCCGTTCCAGGCAGGAGACGATTTTTTTACTCACTTCTTTTTGCAAGGGACTTTGCGGGAAGAGATACTTGACCTTAAAATAATATTCCAGTGCTTTTTGATAGTCGTTTAAACGATCGAAATAGATGTTGGCGATGGTGAAATAGGTGTTGGCAACACGGGCCGGTTTCGGCCGGTAATTGTTTAAGTATTGCAGATATTGATTCACGGAGGCCTGATACAGGCCATTGGTGTAGTAGGCATTGGCCAAATCCAGACAGGCCTTTGCGCTGACACGCGGTTGATCCGCTTTTTGACAACCGCCCAATAGCGTTAAAGAAATCATCAGAATCAACATTACATGACGCATGATGTTTTTATCCCTTTTAATCTTCCCCATCCTTTTCACAATCACAACCTGCTTTCGGAACATCCGCCACCCCGATTACAGGGCTAACCGGCGGGCCCGCATCTTAAAAAATTTATTCACGGGTTCCACGTACGATTCATTGGTCAAAATGGAAATATGATCCACGCCAATCGATTGGAAGAGCGTTTTCAATCGATTTTGTTGTTCCATGGCTTTTAAATGGAATTCATCGCGAATTTGCGCGCTGGTGGTATCGATGACCACGGTTTCGCCCGTTTCGGCATCTTCCAACTCGATCATTCCCGCTTCGGGCAATGAAATTTCACGCGGGTCGGCGATGCTAATGGCAATGATATCGTGTTTTTTGTTGGCAATTTGTAACGCTCGTTTAAAATCTTCCGCCAGAAAATCGGAGATTAAAAAGGCCGTGCTTTTGCGCTTGATAACCCGGCTTAAAAACTCCAGAGCCCGACCGATATCGGTTGTTGCTTCACGCGGGCGGTAAAACAAAATCTCCCGAATCACGCGCAAAACATGACTACGACCCTTACGTGGCGGGATAAACTTCTCGATGCGGTCCGAAAAAATGATCAAACCCACTTTGTCGTTATTTTTAATGGCCGAAAAAGCCAGCACGGCCGAAAGCTCGGCAGCCACTTCCCGTTTGAACTGTTGTGCCGTACCGAAATTACCGCTGGAGCTCACATCGACCATCAGCATCACGGTCAGCTCACGCTCTTCTTCGAAAATTTTAACGTAAGGATGGCCCATGCGCGCCGAAACGTTCCAATCGATGAGCCGCACATCGTCACCCGGTTGGTATTCACGCACTTCGGCAAATTCCATACCGCGTCCTTTGAAGACGGAATGGTATTCACCGGAGAACACCTCGTTAACCACATTGCGGGTGTTGATTTCGATCTGTTTTACTTTTTTCAGAAGCTCTTTGGGTAAAGCCTGTTCTTCCCTGGAATCTACCATCTGACGCGTACTGCGCTCCAGTTCGCGCACATGGTGCACATACCAGACAATAGCTGCCGCAATCAATAAAATTCCTATGCCCAAAGAGATTAAAATAATTTGATTCATTTTTTACGTTTTTCCTACTGCTTCAATAGGATCCGTCTCCGCTCGAGTTCGTTGTTGG
>CAZHIZ010000033.1:11461-23682 GCA_964532875.1 uncultured Caldithrix sp.
TTACGTTTTTCCTACTGCTTCAATAGGATCCGTCTCCGCTCGAGTTCGTTGTTGGCTAAGTTAAAAGTCAAGAGTTAATGGTTAATAGTTCGTTAAAAGCCGGGTCTGCTCTAACGCTGGCTTCGATGCACCCCCTCCCGCCTTTGCGGGAAGCCAGCGCGTGGCCGCCAGCCCACTCAACCATCGCCCAATACCAAATTTAACCCCAACCTCGCCCCTTCCTTTAATCTTTAATCTTTAATCTTTAATCTTGTATTTTGTATTTTGTATTTTGTATTTTTTCTCCCCAACCGGATTCCCGGCGTAAAAAGCACAAACCTAACTTTAAATAATAATCGGTTACGGTACTTCTACGCGATTCAAGACCTTGCGAATCACATCTTCGCTGGTCATTTCTTCGGCTTCGGCTTCGTAGGAAAGAATGACGCGATGCCGCAAAACATCCATGCCGATGGCGCGCACATCTTCCGGGGTTACGTAACCGCGTCCCCGCAAAAAAGCATGGGCTTTAGCGGCCTGAGCCAGATAAATGGAAGCACGCGGACTGGCACCGTAATTGATCAATTCTTTCAATTCTTCCAGACCGTATTCTTCCGGATCGCGGGTGGCAAACACAATATCCACAATGTAGCGTTCGATCTTCTCATCCACGTAAACTTCCTTAACCACGTCACGCGCCCGAACCAATTCGGCCGGCGAAATGACGGGATTGGGTTCCGCCGTTTCTTTATGAGTTTGGCGCCGGATGATTTCCAATTCTTCTTCTTTAGTGGGATAGCCCACGCTCAATTTAAGCATAAAACGGTCAACCTGAGCTTCAGGCAAAGGATAGGTTCCCTCCTGCTCAATGGGGTTTTGCGTAGCCAGCACCAGAAACGGGTCTTCCAATGGAAACGTATTCTCACCAATAGTAACCTGCCGCTCCTGCATGGCTTCAAGCAGGGCGCTTTGTACCTTGGCCGGCGAACGGTTAATTTCATCGGCAAGGATAAGATTGCTAAAGATGGGACCTTTTTTGGTGGTGAATTTCCCGTCTTTTTGATTGTAAATTAAGGTTCCGATGAGATCGGCCGGAAGTAAATCCGGGGTAAATTGAATGCGTTGAAATTTGGTTTGAATGGTTTGGGAGAGTGTTTTTACGGTTAAGGTTTTAGCCAGCCCGGGCACACCTTCCAATAAAATATGCCCGTTGGAAAGAAGTCCGATTAACAGGCGTTCGATCATGTAGGTTTGTCCTACGATTACTTTGCTCACTTCCGAAAGTATTTTTTGCACAAAAGCGCTTTCTTGTGCAATCTTTTCGTTAATCGCTTTAATATCGGGATGCATCATTCCTCCTACTTTCAATTTTGCGTTTGCGAATGCCGAAAAAAAATGCCTGGCGGTATCTTGAGTTCTAAAAATATTCAAAGAACAAACGAGCTGAAGATACCATCCGCATTAAGCCCGCTGGTCGGAATTATTCCTTTTATTCATATCGCCTAAAATAAGTTCCAACGTATCCGAAAAAATTTGCAATTCACTTTCACTTAACGGTTCGCCGGCAAATTTAACCAACTCTCCGCGCTTAAAGAAGTCATCCAATTTCGCGAGCAAATCGTCGTTTAGCCCTTTGGCTTGCAAAACAATTTTAATTTCGTGGAATTCGCTGCCGACGGGAATTCCGAAACGTTCCTTTAGATAGCGATTAAACAATTGCTGCAATTCCTGAAATTTCTTTTCGGGCAAGGTATTACTTTGGCGCAGAATTTCTTTCATTGCCTTGAGATAGGTTTCTTCGGGCGTTAAGGTCTCGCTCTCTTGATCCGTGGGCTCTTTGCGTTTCTGAAAATAACGGGCCAGAGAAAACAAAATAACGAAAACAAACAAAAGAATAAGCCCGATGACCAATAGTTTGCCCAAATCCAGACGTTTGTTCGGGGGATTAACGGGTTCCAAAATTTTTACGGGTAACCGTTCGGAAATTAAGCGTCCGGTTTGCCCTGTGACTGTGTCTTCGTATTTAATGGTAATGCCGTCGATGTAGGCCATGCCCATTTCGAGGGGAGTAAAATAAAAGGTGATTTTTTTAACGGAATGGGGCCGATTTTGGCTATCTAAATAAAAACGGTTGGACGACCCGCTGCCTCTTAATTTTAAATTGGTGAGAACCGGATCGCTGATTTCAAGAACATGATAGCGGTTTAGTTTTCCCTGCCAGGAAAGCTCCACATAATACACCACTTCTTTATTGAGCGGAACTTCATCCTGCGCAAGATAGGTACGTAAACGTATTTCCGAAGAAAGCGAATCGCTTCCCGCGGTTTGTGCCCATCCGACCATCAGAAGAATAAAGACCAACCCCAATGCGTTCGATATGCGTTTCATTATTTAACCCTTTACCTCACTTGCCCTGGAATAAAGAAAACAAACGGCCCTTTACCTGCAACAACCGTTTTTTACTTTAATGGCGAGAATGCATTTTAGCAAAGGCCCCTATTTTTTTGCGGAGGCCGATTGTTTCTGCGTATTCGTGGTATCTTTCAAGAAGGGTAATTGGCTAAGGTCTTTGCCCATGGTTTTCAATTCGTACTGGGCATCGTCGGCCAATTCGTGCTTGGGGTATTTTTTAATAAATTCGGTGTAATATTTTCTGGCTTCATCGTATTTTTTCAAATCGTTGGCATTAATAAAGCCCAGCATAAAAAGTGATTCGGGAGCACGATGACCGTTGGGATATTCGGCAAGCAATTTTTTGTAAAAATTCAGGGCTTGATTTATTTGATGCTTTGAGTAAGCCTCTTTGGCCTTTTCGTAATACTGTTCTTCGGAAAGTTTTTTGGAACAAGCCATAGCCAACAGCGAAAGGATGACCAAACTCAATACGACGCTTTTCCTAAACATAACCACATTCTCCTCCAAAATTAATCCTGAATTAAAACGAAATGTTGTATTCTCTAAATTTATTAATTTAAAAGAACTAAGGATTTAAATCAAATCTGTTCGATCAGAACGGTCATCTTAAATTTTCAATTAAACGATTTTTAACATTTCAAATGGCGAAAAGTTTCACGGGCTAAAGATTTTTTTCGCATCTACTATTTCCGCCTTTTTGAATCCGTAAGTTCTCTCTTCACTTTCAGGAATGCAGCGCCTTGAATATTTCGCTTGAATATTTCGCTTCTGCAATTAAAGATCGTTTAGGAAGAACCGACATTAATAATCGATGTCGCTCGAAACAGATGGCCATTCGGGCCATTTTCGCCGGTAACAAAAAAACAATCCCTGCAGGCAATTCGAAAACGAGGCAAACATGAAGCGTTTTATTTTATTGCTTTTTCTATTTTTTTCGATTGTCACCATTACTCAGGCACAACCGCGCCCCCACTGCTTCCGCACACGAAGGCCCCACATAACCAAATTACCGCCAAACATGACCTTTGACGAATTTTTGAAGATGAATCGCCAGTTAGACTGGAAAAAAATTATTGAAGCCGTAGCGGTACCTGGTTATATCCATTTTTATGCCGAACACCGTCCGGCGGGTTGGACCATTTTGGCGGTGCGCAGCCTGGGATTTGCGCTTTCGGCCTGGGGATTATTCGATCAAATGAACCACTGGAACGAACCGGGTGGCTGGCTCTCCAAAAGCGGATCAACAAGTGCACGTTCCCAACGAAATTTGTATTTATTCACATCGGGTTTGGCTCTAAATGTTTTCGGATTTGCCTTTGATTGGGCCCACGGAGATTTCATCATCGAGCGGGAACGAAATGCCGTGCTGTACAAATACGGTATTGAAAAGAATTGGCGACCGGGTCTAACCTTCGGTCAGCGCGATGGTTTTCGCTACATGGGAATCACCTTAAATGTTGATTTTTAAACGGGAATTACGAATTTAAAATTGGTTGTAAGGTTGAATGGGGCTGGTTGCCACACGGTGGCTTACCGCTAAAGTGAGACGCGGTGTGTCGAAATCACCTCGGGAGTCAGATTCGACTTTTAAAGAACTATTAACCCTTTACTCTTAACTTCATAAAGACGTTACCGGCACTTTCTCCAAGCAAAAAAATAGGCAAAAAATTTCTACCTTTCCCAAAGAAGGAAAACACCCAGGGCGCCTCTTTTAATTTGACTAATCGATCATTTGCCGCTCGGCCTGAATGCGAAAGATGTGGCGGTAAAGGCCATCGGTTTGCAGCAATGCTTCGTGCCTGCCTTGCTGAACGACCCGACCTTTTTGTAAGACAAAAATCCGATCGTAGCGCTCCATTGCGTTCAAGCGGTGGGTAATATTGATTATTGTTTTCGCACGGTAGGTTTTAAACAACTGTTGCAACACATTTTTTTCCGTATCCGGGTCCAAATTAGCCGTGATTTCATCGAATAACAGCACTTGCGGTTTTTTGCAAAGAATTTGGGCAATAGCTAAACGCTGGGCCTGTCCGCCGCTTAATAGTGATCCGTGTTCCCCGATCCAATACGAAAGGATCTCCTCGTCTTTCTTTTTCCCCAACTCTTCGGCAGACAAAGCGACGGTATTTAATATTTCCATTAGTTGGGCATCCGACAAGTCGGGATTAACCAGACGTAGATTTTCGGCGATCGTACCCGTGAATAAATGAAATCGTTGCGAAACAAATCCGATGGCTTCGCGAATACTTTCCTGAGTAAACTGCCGAATGTCGCTTTGATTCAAAGTAATTGTCCCGCTTTCGAAATCCCAAAAGCGCAACAAAAGATTGGCAATGGACGATTTACCGGAGCCGCTGGGACCGACAATAGCCACTTTTGCCCCGGCCGGAATGCTAAACGACAGGTCGTTTAAAGCGGGCTGCTCACTGCCCGGGTAGATTAAGCGAACGTTTTTAAAGTCGATGCTCACTTCACGTTCGTTGAACTTACGGGCCGAGGGAGCATCCGTAACGGCCGGTTTGCCGTCGATAATTTTAAATAAACGATCGGCTGCCGAAACATTCGATTCCATAAACTGGAAAGCCGTTGGTAAAGGTAAAACGGCTTCGAATGCCGCCATGATGCCCAGAACAATAACGGCCAAATACACACCGTTTAATTGTCCTTTGGTTACGGAAGGGATGGCCAGGATTAAAACGGTAACCACCGCCCCAAACATAAGCAACGTAATAAATCCCTGATTTAAGGCATCGATAATGTGCATTCTTTTTTGCAGGGCATTGATTCGCGCATTCAGGCGGTCAATTTTTTCCTGTTGTTTTTGTGTGCCGCTATGAACCAATAATTCGCGCAGGCCGTTGACGTTATCAACTATGGCAATGTTCAGTTCGCTTTGCAAACGAACGATGCGGCTACCCAAACCGCGACTCAGTTGTCTGCTAAAGAAAGGAATCAGCGTACCGGCAACGGCAAAAAAGATGAGAAAAATTACGGCGTATTTAAGATGATACATCCCCAGTAAAGGGATCATCAACAAGCCCACGGCCAAAGCAACCGCCGGCGGAGCGATGACACGGACGTAAAAATTCTCGAGATTTTGAATATCGGCTATGATGCGTTGTAACAGATCGGCACTTTTGAGATAGAGGGTACGTGCCGGAACCAGGGGTTCCAGTTTTTGATAGAACCACACGCGGAATCGGCTTAAAAGCCGAA
Source organism: uncultured Caldithrix sp. (assembly GCA_964532875.1). GTDB lineage: Bacteria > Calditrichota > Calditrichia > Calditrichales > Calditrichaceae > Caldithrix. The sequence goes on from CAZHIZ010000033.1 coordinate 17,072, forward strand.
AGGTGGTATCGTGAGAAACCAATCGTTCCAAATAGCGAAAGATACCGCGACTGATGCCGAAGAAGCGTACCCCTACAATGGCCACCTGCAATTCGGCAATGGAGGGATGTAAGGCGGCAGCCGAAATGATGAAAGCCGAGGTCATCATCAAACCGATCCCGCTCCCCACCGTCAATGTACCTAAAAAGACAGAAAGGGCAATCCATTTTTTGTAAGGCCAGACCAATTTTAACAAACGCAAAACGGTTTTCATCGAACATCTCCTCCGTTTTGCACAGTAAACTTGGCCAAATAGCGGTTCGGCCGATGCAATTCTTCCCAGGTACCGGCATCGGCCACCTGACCGTTGGTCAGGGCAATAATGTAATCGGCCTGCATGACCGTATTTAATCGATGGGCGATGATAAACTGGGTTTTATCCCGCCCGAAACGACTTAGAATTTCCTGTATTTCCGCATCCAATTGTGGGTCGAGATTGGAGGTCGGTTCGTCCAATAAAATGATCGGAGCATCCTTTAAAAAAGCTCTGGCCAAGGCTACACGTTGCGCCTGCCCGCCGCTTAAGCGTGCCCCCTGCTCTCCCACAATGGTGTTGTATTTTTCGGGTAATTGTTCGATAAACACATCCAAACGGGCCAACCGGCAAGCCCGGCGCACTTCGTCATCACTGGCATCGGGCCTGGAAAGTCGAATATTTTGGGCAATCGTATCATGAAACAGATACGGTTTTTGCGGCGCCCAACTGATCCAACGGTACCATTCATCCTGAGGAATTTGAGACAATGGCCGGCCGTTAATACGAATGACGCCTTGAGACGGTTGTAAAAATTTTAGAAGCAGATTAAACACGGTACTCTTTCCCGCCCCGCTTTTACCGATTAACACATTTTTTTTGCCCGCTAAAATTTGAAACGTAACACCTTTTAAGGCTTCGCTTTGCGCCTTTGGGTAAACGGCATGCACATTTTCAAATGTAATAGAAACGCGTTCAGGCTGAACCGAAAGCGCGGTTTTCTTTCTATTTGTTCCTTCTTGCGGAAGAGCAAACAGGGCAAACATGCGTTGTGCCGCTTCGAATCCTTCCATTCCGGCATGGAAGCTACTGCCCAGTAAGCGCATGGGTTGGTAAAACTCGGGTGCTAAAATCAAGATAAAAAAGGCATCGGCAAAAGCCATTTTAGCATAGAGCAAGCGCAAACCGATTTCTACGGCAATAATCGCCGTACTGATGGTAGCGGCCATTTCCAAAACCAAAGCCGATAAAAAAGCAATGCGCAAAACACGCATCGTGCGCATGCGGAACGTATCGCTAATCATTTCAATACGGCTAACCAAGGCTTTACTGCGATTTAAAATTTTTAAGGTGGTTAACCCCTGAATGACATCCAGCAAAAAGGCGGACATCGAACTAAGGGTTTTCCACTGCTTTTTAGTGGCATCCTGAGCCAATTGACCGATTAAAATCATAAAAACCGGAATGACCGGCGCCGTGAATAAAAAGACAATTCCGGAGATGGTATCCAGGGGGAAAACAAAAATGAGAATGGTTAAAGGAATGAGAGCCGCCTTAAAAACCTGCGGCAAATAGGAGCGAAAATAGGCATTGAGCGCCTCAACGCCGTTGTTGATGGTATGGCTCAATTCCCCGCTTTGTTCCAAATCAATCATCACCGGACTAACGCCATTCAAATGGCGTACCAAATCGTTACGCATGGTATATTGAATGCGAGCCGCGGTAACAGCGGCAAACGATTCGCTAAGCCAATTGAACAGAAAACGGGCGAGCGTAATGAGCACAAAAAGCAAGATTAACGGCAAAAGAGCCTGTAAATTCTCATGATTCAAAAAGCTGCGGTCGATAATTCGGCTCAGCCCCAAAGCTTGCAGAATGATGCCCACTGCCGTTAAGGCGGCAAAAAATATGGCCCCGACAAAAGGCCAGCGCGCTTTTTTAAGATACTGGAAAAGGCGGCGATCTAAATTCATCGTGTACTTTTACCCGATTTATCAATTGAATAATGGAATCCAAGAAACGCAAAAGTTTACGAAATAATTCCATACGATGCATGCCCAATGCAAGATCAAAAAAAGCCGCTGCCTTAAAAGACAGCGGCTATGGGTGCAAAAATCGTTGAAACGATTAGTACTCCAACTTCGATTTTACCCCGATCCGTTTCCGAAAAACGTAGTAGGTCCAGGACTGATACACCAAAACAATCGGTACAAAGATCAAAGCCACAATGCTCATTACCTTAAGTGTATAAGGGGATGACGAAGCATTATGGATCGTTAAATTCCAGGCCGGATTCAGAGTAGAGGGCAATACATTGGGATACAAAGCACCGAAAACCATGACCACGGTTAAAGCGATGGTCAACCCCATGAAAATGAAAGCCCAACCCGGCTTGCCGCCTTTGAGCATGAAGTAGGAAAAAATCAATAGCAACAAGGCAATTACCGGAACAATCCAGGTAATCAAAACACCGGCTTGCAATAGATTCGTTTCGGCAAAGCTGTACAAATAGAACAGAACAAACAGGATGACCGTCGGTAACCACAATTTTAAAGCCGTACCTTTCGCTTTGTCTAAGATTTCGCCTTCCAATTTCAAATTCAAGAAAAGCGTTCCGTGATACAGAAAAATGAAAACAAAGGTCAAACCACCGAGCAAAGCATAGGGGTTCAAAAGATTAAAGAATCCGCCCACGTAAGTCATGTTTTGATCAATGGGCACGCCGCGCCAAATATCGGCCACGGCAACCCCCCAGAGCAAGGCCGGAATAAAACTACCGATGGAAAGAGTCCAATCCCACAAATTACGCCATTTGGGATTTTTATCCTTGCTACGGAATTCAAAGGAAACGCCGCGGATAATCAATCCGAGCAACATCAAAATCAGGGCAATGTAAAATCCGCTAAATAAAGTTGCGTACCAATTGGGGAATGCGGCGAACATCGCGCCACCGGCTGTTAAAAGCCATACTTCGTTGCCATCCCAAAAAGTTCCGATACTATTGATCAGGACACGCCGCTCCTCGTCGGTTTTGCCCATAAAAGGAACCAGCATGCCTACACCGTAATCGAAACCTTCAAGGAAGAAGTATCCGATAAACAGGACGGCAATCAATATAAACCAAAGTGTATTTAAATCCATAATTTACCTCCTCCCATCACTCAGTTTCTTCAACAATTGCTTCGACGCCGAGACGGGCATATTTTTTAAGCAGAAAGATGTCGGCAACCATAAGCGCGCCGTAAAGCAATGCAAAAACAATCAGGGAAAAGGCCACTTCTCCCGCGCTCACGGCAGCCGTCGGCGAAACACCGTTTGCCGTTTTTAACAGCCCGTAAACAACCCAGGGTTGGCGTCCGACTTCCGTCATAATCCAGCCCGTACTTGTGCCGATTACAGGCAAAAAGATACCCAACAAAAATAATTTGTAAGTAAATCGATTGATGGTGATGGTTTCCTTACGCGAACGGATAACCATAACAAGGGCCATAATCAGCATGAGAAATCCAACGCCGACCATGATACGAAACGTCCAATAAGTCGTCATTACGGCAGGGACATAATCTCCTGGCCCGTATTTGGCTTCGTATTCTTTTTGCAATTGGTTAATCCCCGGCACCGGATGGGTAAAGGAATCGAATGCTAAAAAGGACAGCAAGTACGGAATACGAATATCCACACTGTTTTTCTTACTCTCATAATCGGGTACGGCAAACAGCGATAAGCCGGCCGGACCTTCCGTATCCCACAAGGCTTCGGCAGCGGCAACTTTCATCGGCTGAATTTTTTCCATGTGCTGCATCTGAACGTGTCCGATGCCGATCACTAAAATAATGCCGATCAAGCCGTAAACCGCTCCCCATTTTAATGAGGTGTGGTAAATTTCGGTTTCCTTGCTCTTTTTGAACAGATGGTACACGCTGATTCCCATGACAAAAAAACCGGCCGTGGTAATACCGGAAGTAACCACATGCGGAAATTGCAACCAGGCATGCGGATTGAACACTAAAGCGCCGAAATCGGTCATTTGGGCTTTAATCACGTTACCGGCCGCATCACGGATCAAGGTAAACCCGCGCGGTTCCTGCATAAATGAATTGGCTATTAAAATCCACAATGCCGAAAGATTGGAGCCGATAGCCACCAACCACATAACAGCAGCATGCGCTTTCTTGGAGAGCCGATCCCAACCGAAAATCCACACACCCAAAAAAGTGGATTCCAGAAAAAACGCTAACAACGCTTCGATGGCCAACGGTGCACCGAAAATATCCCCGACAAAGCGCGAATATTCGGACCAGTTCAAGCCGAATTGAAATTCTTGAACAATACCCGTAACCACACCCATGGCAAAATTGATCAGGAACAACTTCCCCCAAAACTTGACCATCCGTTTGTACTTTTCATCCCCGGAGGTCACGTATTTGGTCTCCATAATGGCCAGTAAAACGGAGAGACCCAAAGTAAGTGGTACAAAGAAAAAGTGATACACGGTTAGAATGGCGTATTGCCACCGTGCTAATGCGAGGGCACCCATGCCTTCCTCCTTTCTGTTAATTAAAGAACCGCTTTTTCCTCCTTATGACTAGTATGATTGGGTTGTAAATCGTTTTCGGTGATGGCAAAATCCGAAATCTTTTTCTCGCGAAAGGCATTTAAAACCATCGAATTAACCTCGGAAAAAAAAATATGAATTTTGCATAAATTGACCAAAGGACAAATAGCTGGATTGACCAAACATTCGTTTACCGCCGAATTATAATCCATTGCCTCCAGAATGTCCAGAATAGAAATTTGATCGGGTTGCTTGCTTAGCAAAATACCACCGTACTTTCCCTGTACGGAATTAATCATGCCGGAGAGACGAAGTTTATGTACAATTTTACGTGCAAACGAATTAGGAATCAAGAGGCGATCGGAAATTAACGACAAAGGCATGGCACCTTGTTGGTAATGCCCTGCTAAAAAGGCACAAATACGAATGGCATAGTCGTATTCCCGTTTAATCAGAACATTTTTCATCAAATACTACCGTTCCAGTAAAACATTACCTGATGAGTATAATATAAAAATAGTTTTTTAATGGCGCAAGTTGTTGTGTAAATTATTTGCAACAAATGATTGGGCCTTACGTTTATTAGAATATCTTTTATCGCTTTATTTATAAGGAGATTAGGATATGCGTAAATATCATCTTTTTCTTTTGATTAGTTTATTCGTAGCCGTATCGTGCACCACCAAGGTTAACGAAAGCATCGTTATTAAAGAAGGCCAACGGGTCAATAAGAATTTGTACACGGTTAACGGTAACATCATCGTGGGACCCAACAGTACGGTCAACGGTTCCTGCGCCACAGTTAACGGACGTATTGTGATTAAAGATAACAGCACTGTCCGCGATATCAAATCCATTAACGGCGAAATTATTGTCGGCAAAAACAGCCGTGTTAAAAAAAGCATTACCCTGATCAACGGAGCTATTAAAATCGATTCTTTGGCCGTGGTGGCCGGTAAAATCGGTACGGTCAACGGATCGTTAACGGCGCAAAAGGCCCATTTACTGGGCAATATCTCCACGGTTAACGGTGATATCTTTTTAACGGCTCATACCATTTTGGAAGGCAATATTATCATCAAGGGTAAAAACGGAAACGATGAAAAACGTAAAGTGGATATTTATCTTAAGGACGGTTCGGAAATTAAGGGAAATATCGAATCTAAGGCCACCAATACGGAAGTGACGGTACATGCCCTGAACAACAGTAAAGTGGACGGGGACGTCATCGGGGCCGAAATTTTGTACGAGTGAAAAGGGCGCCTAAGGTTGGCTTGGCTCAACGTTTTTTATTGCACGTTACTTAACGGTACCCGATCTTTTTCGATCATTTTCGACAAACAATTGCTTAAAATAATTTTTTAAGATCGCTAAATTTGGCCAATTGAAAAAAGCGCCCGTCTGCAGGCTGAATGGGTTCGTTGTCCAGTTTCCAGGTATCACGGTAGGGAATGTAAACGGCGTACATGCCCACACGCAGGGCCGGGTTAATATCCGACTTGGGGCTGTTGCCCACCATGCAGGTTTCTGCGGCTTTCCAATGATGCTGCTGCAAAATTTCACGATAGACGCCATCATCCTTTTCCGGCACGATAAAATAGGCGTCCACAATTTCATGCACACCGGAATTTATGATTTTCTGCTCCTGCTCTTTGAATTCGCCTTTGGTTAAAACATATAAGCGATAGTTTTTTTTCAGATAGTGCAGGGTTTCGATAACGCCATCGAATAGTTGCGGTTTTCTATTGGGGTGTTCTTTAAAACGATCCACAATTTGCAAAAAGGCGGAAGCATCAATACGATCTTTGTAGCGCTGAAAAAGTGTTTCCAAAATCCACACAAAATTCTGGCTCCCATAGCCCCGCTCTTTAACCACCCATAATTCCAATTCGTCAAATTCTTTTTGAATTTGATTTCGATCCAGCCCGGCTTTGGCAAATAATTGCAAGAGATCATCGGTCGCCCGCACGTAATAAATATTATTTTCCCACAGCGTATCGTCCGCATCAAAAATAATTTGTCTGATGAATGTTAATTTCAAAA
>CAZHIZ010000033.1:23782-25167 GCA_964532875.1 uncultured Caldithrix sp.
GAAAAGCCGTCAGGCGACGGCTTTTCTATTAACCCGGAGGCCACATGAGTCGCCTTCCGCTTAATAAATGCATGTGTACATGAAAAATGCTCTGCCCGCTGTCCCGTCCTTCGTTAACCACCAGACGAAATCCCTTTTCATCAAGCCCTAATTTATGAGCCATTTGTTTGGCGGTTAAAAACATTTTGCACATCAAATAACTATCTTCTTCCGTAAATTCCGAGACGTTTTTAACGTGCTTTTTGGGGACAATCAAAAGATGAATCGGCGCTTGCGGGTTAATATCCCAGAACACCGCAATATCCTCATCTTCATATTCCATTTTGCTGGGCAGCTTTTTGGCAATTACCTGACAAAATACACAATCTTCCTCTACTGACAACACCCACCTCCTTCGATTAATGAATATATTGATTGACAATAGCAAGCGAGGCAATGGCGGCGGTTTCCGTACGCAGCCTTTGCGGCCCAAGAGAAAATCCTTTAAATCCGAAATCCGTGAATTGCCGTAATTCGTCGAGCGTAAACCCGCCTTCAGGCCCCACAGCCACAATAAGCGAATTTCCCGGGAAACGGCTCTTTTCCCTTAACAATTCCGGCAGTTTGGGATAATGCGCATCCACGGCGATAAAAGGCTCTGCGTCCCGATTTACATTGTGCAGAAAATCATCCAGTCTCGAGTAAACATCCACTCGAGGCAAAAAAAATTGCAAACTTTGTTTTAAGGCCTGCCGCATCACTTTTTGAAATCGGCGCAAATTCGGAGTAAAATAATTGGCATAGCGACTACGAAAAAACAAAAACCGCTCTACCCCCAATTCGGTGCCTTTTTCCAGAATAAAATCCAGGCGGTTTTGTTTAATAAAGCCGCAAGCCAGCGTAACACTAACCGAGCGCCGCGGTTTTATTTCTTTGTCTTTAATTTCAACGAGTAAGCGCTTACCGATTTCTTTAATGATTCCCGTGTACAACGTACCCTGACCGTCCGTAACCCTAATCGTATCGTTCAGTTCTTTTCTTAACGTTGCAATAATATGTCTTCGCTCGAAATCGTCCAAAATCAGCACATCATCCGAAACATCTTCGGGACGCACATAAAATAATTCCATAATATTAAAATATGACAAATTCTTTTTTTAAATGCAAAAAATTATGATTGTTGCACCTTGCCACAAGCGCGGAAAAATTGAAGAATGAGAAAGGTTTTGAACAGCTTCAAGAAGTTTGTTGCAGACAAAATTTTCATGGGCGGAGTTCTCCTTCCCTGTTGCATCAGGGAAGGAGCAAGGGAATGGGTAAAAAATGGCGAGTCGAAGAGCCGGCACTTACGGTAACCTTCACTCTTCACTCTTACCGATTTCCCTCAGCCGCCGTTCGATTTCCTC
>CAZHIZ010000034.1:0-24865 GCA_964532875.1 uncultured Caldithrix sp.
AAATATACGACGCTATTGGATATAATAAGATTGAGAAAGAATTGTTCAGGCATTTAGAATGTCCAAGACCGATCTCCGCATTCGTCCTATATATCATAAATTAAAACGCCGAATAGAAGCTCATATCTGTATTTCCTTTACGGCATATACTGTTTATAAAGAGCTTGAAAGGACATTGAAAAATGAAAAGTCAAATTTATCTATTGAAAGATCGAAGGAGCTAACACATAATATGTATGAAATAACATATACTCTACCTGAATCCAAGCATACCAAGTCAAGGCTCTTAAAAATGGATGACGAACAGGCAGAATTATACCAGATAATACAGAAAAATTTTTAGGGTGTCCCAAAAATGAAAACAGGAGATCTCTCTTTTTTATTCTAATTTTTATTGCGCATTTCCCATGAATTTCTTACAATTACCCTTAATCGTCTTTCGGCCGGGAAGCCGTTAATCAAGGCAATAGGTGAACGTTGAAGACGGAAAGGGTGCAAATTAGGGGCATGGTTGAATAGAAAACAGTTGAATGGGAAAAGGACGTTGAACCCCCCGGCATCGCTTTACACATTGCTTAGAGCAGGAGGCTTGACAAGCGTGTTTAACCGGAATATTGGGCAAATTACATCGTCCTTCATTTCCTTCCCTATGAGGGAAGGTGCCCGAGATACTGAGCATCGAGGGCGGAAGGGTGCAAAAAGGGAGAAAGACAAAAGACATAAGATTAAAGATTAAAGATTAAAGATTAATTAAAGATTAAAGGTAAATGTGGGCTTACCCATCCCTAAATCCTTTCCCTAATCCAATAGGGAAGGGACTTTAAGGCTGTGCAGATTTGTTAGAGCTGAAATTTTTACAACGCTCACAAAATGAAGTTTGTTAAAATAAAAAGTTAACGGTCAAAATTCCCCTTGCCTGTTGCCTCGGGGAGTTGATGAGAGAATGGGTAAGGAAAATCCGGCTACCGCCGGCCCCTTTACTCTTGACCATTAACTAAACACTAAAAAGGACCAATCGCATGATCCAACTCTGTTGCACTCAAAAATTACGGCAGGAATGGCATATTAAGCCCCGTGATTTGGCGGAGCCTAAAGAGAACCTTTCACCTCTGGGTAATTGGTATGCTCATTTATTTACCTTAGATCGCCGGAAAACGATTATCTTTGTCAACGAGAAAACATTAGCTTCTTTCATTATTTTCGGCGTCAAAAAAGATGATCCGGACAAGTTGGCTCAGGCCTTTTTACTGGGCGTAGCACAAGTGTTGCTATTATTAGGCGTTACAAAAAACAAAATTGCTCAAATTCTAACGGATTATCAGCAAGTGGAATTTAGCAAAACCTCCGATCGCCGTCTTCTCGGAGTTTTAAACGATCTGGTGCGCCATTACAAAGCTCATGTTAAGCAACGGGGGGGATTAAAATACAGCGATCTGGACGAAATCATTTATCAGGCCAATGCGCTTCCCCAGCGCACGATTCGCTATTTAAGTACCATTGATTATTTGCATCAAATAATCGAAGACATCACTTAACGGATTTCCATTGCGGAGCATTCCCGATACCGGCGGCTCGTTTTGACGGGAGCAGGCATTTAACAATCAATTACCGATCATTTCCTGCAAACGCTGCAACAAGTCTTCCAATTCCAAATTGGCTTTTTCCCAGCGTTCCTCAGCCTTGGTTAGCTGATCCTCCAAATCCGCGTATTCCTGTTTTAATTGCACGGCCTGTTCCTGATCTTTGTATGTTGCCGGGTCGGCCAGGGCGTTTTCCAACTGCTTTTTGCGAATTTCCATTTGTTCGATGTTTTGTTCCAATTCGGCAATCTCCTGTTGCAAGGCATTGCGCTGTTTGCTAACGGCCTGCCGGGCCTGTGCTTCCAAACGTTTGCGTTCTTTGGATTTTTTTACTGTATTTTGTTGGATTTTTTGAGTGGTTGGTGGCTCAACCCGGGCGTTTTCCCGCAATTCTTTAAGACGCAGATAATCGCTGTAATTGCCTTCGTACCCGGCAATGGTACCATCATGCAATTCAAATACCCGTGTCACCAACTTGTCCAAAAAATAACGATCGTGAGAGATCAGCAACAACGTACCGTCGTATTCTTGCAGGGCATATTCCAGTGCTTCTTTTGATTGTAAATCGAGGTGATTGGTGGGTTCGTCCATAATTAAAAAATTTGCCGGAGAAAGCAATATTTTAGCCAAAGAAACACGGGCTTTTTCGCCGCCGGAAAGCACCCTGATCTTTTTTTCCACGGCATCGCCGCTCAAGCCGAACACGCCCAAAATATCACGAATACGTCCCTGAAACTCAGGTGCCGCATGAGAGCGCACCTCATCAAAAACCGTGTTTTCCAAATGCAGGGCATCCACCTGATGCTGCGCGTAATACGCGGCCTGTACCCGTTCGCCCAGGGTTATGCTGCCCTGCAAAGGAAGCAACTCTCCGGTAATCAGACGTGTAAAGGTGGTTTTACCCACTCCGTTAGGGCCTACCAGGGCCACTTTCTCCCCGCGGTACAAATCCAAATCAATATGGCGCAACAACCAGTGCTCCTGATCCGGGTAACGGAAAAAAAGGGAACGGATTTTCAAAACATCTTTAAAACTGGGAATGCTGGCTTTGATTTTAAAACGGATGGTTTTGTCCTCATCCGGCGGTTCGATGCGCTGCAGTTTTTCCAGACGTTTGATGCGGCTTTGCACCTGTGCGGCTTTGGTAGCCTTGTAACGGAAGCGCTCGATAAATCGTTCGACGCGGGCGATTTCCTGTTGCTGTTCTTCCCATTTTTTCAGCAATAATTCCTGTTCTTTGCGCCGTTCCCGTTCGTAAAAATGATAGTTGCCGGCATACACTTTTAATCGACCGCGATTCAATTCGGCAATGTGCTGGGCCAATCGATCGAGAAAAAACCGATCGTGGGAAACAATGATCATGCTGCCGCTGAAGGTACGCAAAAAGTTCTCGATCCATTCCAGGGAAGGAATGTCCAGGTGGTTGGTCGGCTCGTCCAATAAAAGTAAATCGGGCTTGACCAATAAAATACGCGCCAAATAAGCGCGCATACGCCAGCCGCCGCTAAAAGCCCGCAAGGGACTAAAAAAATCCTTTTCCTTGAATCCCAGACCGGTTAAAATTTTCTTGGCTTCCGATTCTACTTCATAGCCTCCCAACAAGGCAAAGCGATCTTGCAAAACTCCCAGTCGATTCAATAAGGCACCATCGTTTTCCTTGCCGTTACTCAATTGATGACGAATGTCCTGCATCTCCAATTCGATTTTTTGAATTTCCGCTTTGCTCTCCAAAACGGCACCCAGCAACGTACCCCGATCGAAATCCAACGTTTCCTGCGGCAAATATCCGATGGTGTAATTTTTGGGTTTTAGAATGGTACCTTCGTCGGCTTGCAATTCCCCGTTTAAAATACGCAAAAGCGTGGTTTTACCGGCCCCGTTCGGCCCCACCAACCCCAATCGCTGCCCGGGGTGCAAAGACAGATTGATCCGATTCAATAAAATCCGTTCACCAATGGAATAGGTCAAATCGCGAATTTGCAGCATTTACATTCTCCGAACTTGCGCTTCTGTTTTTTCCGTTCTGCGGCCCATCATTCGTAGCGCAGGGCATCAATGGGATTCAATTCCGATGCCTTGCGGGCGGGCACAAAACCGAATACAATACCGACGCCGCTGCTTACGCCCACGGCTAAAATCACAGACCACCAGCTTACGGAAGTTTGCCAATTACTAAACAGGGTAACACCGTAACTCAAAAGATAGCCCAGCAAGATGCCGGCCACTCCTCCGATTAAGCTGAGCAGTACGGCTTCCACTAAAAATTGGCCCATGATGTCCTTGCGGGTAGCCCCCAACGAACGACGGATGCCGATTTCTCGTGTGCGTTCCAAAACCGAAGCCAGCATGATGTTCATAATCCCGATGCCCCCTACTAACAACGAAATACCGGCAATGGTGCCCATGACCAGATTAAAAATGCGCTGGGTCTCTTCGCTTTGACGCAGCAGTTGTTCGGGGACGATCATGGCAAAATCTTTTTGATTATCGTGACGGCGCAATAAAATATCTTCGATTAATTTGGCCGTCTTTAAAATTTGTTTTTCATCTTTGACATGCACAATCAATTGCCCCAGTGCGCTTTCTTTATTGGGACGATCAAAGCGAATGTACACCGTGTTCAATGGGGCAAAAATGTGTTTGTTCAAATTCACTTCCGTGGCACCGGCCGTACTGACCGCATGGTGCTCCAATACCCCGATCACCCGGAACCAGACATTTCCGATGCGAATTAACTTGCCCAGAGGATTTTCGGCTAAAAAAAGATCGCGCGCCGCCTCTTCACCCAATACACACACCCGTTGATAGGCTGCATTCTCGTTTTCGGAAAACAAACCGCCTCCGGCTAATTGCAAATTAAGCAGACGGAAAAATGAGGGGGTTGTTCCACTGAGTTTGATTTGCGTGGAGTGCGTTCCGTACATGGCCTCCTGATCCGATTCGATTAAGGGAGCGACGGCATCTACCGAAGGCAAAATCTGTAAAATTGCTTTCATATCGTCGAATCGCAAGGTGCCGGCTGCCGATCGACCGTTGTTAAAAGAGTTTGATGTTTGACTGCGCACAATGATGTTGTTTAAGCCCAGCGCTTCAATCTGGGAAAGCGTTTTGCGGCGCGCGCCTTCGCCGATGGCCAGCATGGCGATAACCGCAGCCACACCGAAAATAATGCCCAGCATGGTTAAAAAGGAACGCAATTTGTGTTCGGTAATTCCCTGTAAGCCGATGCGCAATAATTCTTCGTCCACATGTAAAACCTGGCGAAAAAAACGTGTGCTTAAAAGGCGTTCCCCCAACGTTTGCCAGCGTTTCCTATTCCTGAAAAAAAGATTCATTTTGGCATTTAACGTCATTTTATTAATCCTTGCCCGTAAAACGTTTTTAAGGCGAGCAGCAAAATTTTCATCCTACGATGATGATTTTTTGACCGGTTCTGCGCCGGGGCGCGGGCTTTTCTTTCTTAGCGTTTACCGCTTTTCGGTTGGAAGTGCGCAATTGAATACGCTCGCCTTCTTGCAAACCTTTTCGCACCACGACAAAATCGCCGTTGGACTCACCCGTTTCGATGACCACGGCTTTCCCGTGCGCGGTGTACACGACGGATTTCCCGCCTTTTAACTGCACGGCATCGATGGGGACGGTTAACACATTTTCGAGCTTTTGAGCAATAATTTTGCAATGCGCCGTCATGCCCGGTTTTAGACGCGAATCGGTTTCGTTAATCAGAACTTCCACATCAAACACATTCTTATCGCTATCCTGGTCTTTGTGTGCCAGGGTAGCCACTTCCGAAACCGTACCCGTGAACACGGTATCTTTTACGGCATCCAGACGAATTTCGGCTTTCTCCCCCTTTTTGACGCGCGATATTTCGATTTCATTGATGCTACCGACCACTTTCATTCGGTTTTGGCTGGGGATTTCAATTAAGGCCTGGCCGCGCCACGGGGTGTAACCCACCTTCAGCTTGCTCATTTGTCCGCCGTCCCAAACCTTTTCGTAAACCACCAGACCGTCGGCCGGTGAAGTAATGGTTAATTTTTTGAGATTATCTTCGGCCTGTTGCAACTTCAGGCGTGCCTGTTCCACTTCCAATTCGGCCTGACGCAGTTTGGCCGCATTAATTTTTTCCAACGATTTCTTTTCCTCCAGCAGCCTTTGATAGGCAAGCTGGGCTTTTTTAAAATTCAGTTCGATCTCCAGGCGCTTGTTTTTTGCTTCGTAAATAGCATTTTGGGCTCGCAGACGTGCCTGCTCCAGAGAGTATTTTTCCATTTTAATATTACTTTCCAAATCCGCCATTTGATTTTGGATGTCCGCTTTGGTACTGGCCAATGAGGCCAGAGCGGTTTCGTATTTATTTTTGGCCTCCTGTAGTTTTTGCATCTGTTCGGAAGTATCGAACTGGATGAGAAAATCGCCTTTTTTGACCACACTGCCTTCAGGTACCAAACGCACGATGCGAATATTCCCCCAGAGGTTGGAAGGCGCTTTAACAATAAACGACTCCACCGCTTCCAGTTCCCCGTCCATGGGCACACTAATGACCAGTTCACCGCGCTTTACGGTGAAAAGGAGCGCATCGGGTGCAGAAGGCCAAAGCCAGTAAACCGTCAATGCCAGTAAAAAAAGTACTGACACCGCAGCCCATCTATGCTTTTTAAAAATGATTTTTATTTTCGACAATAGCATCATGATTTCATTTCCCGAACTAATAAATTGAAAACCAAAACAGCGGAGCCATACACGCCTCCCTTTTCCGATGCTTTTTCATTCGCGATAATGACAGCCCAAACTACGACGATTTTCCCAGGCGGCTGAAGTCACTAAAATAGCGGTTATTACGGCATTGCGCAAACCGATTAACTGATCGCTCAATTTACTCACGCGGTAAAACCGTTCTATTTCATTTTCCAGATTGCGCAAATCACGCCGGGCGCGCTGCAAACGATGTGTGGTACGAACCAGTCCCACATAATTCCACATGATATTCCGAATGGAAATCATATCCTGATTAATCAAAGCCGGATCGGGATCAAATGTACCGATTTCCTGCCATTCGGGAATATCGTTTGCCGGATGCAACGTTGCCTGAGGCAGGGAACGAAGAATATCCTGCGCTGCGCTATGGGCCCAGACCAGGGCTTCCAAAAGCGATGTACTTGCCAGGCGATTGGCTCCGTGCACGCCCGTGCAGGATACCTCGCCCACTGCGTATAAATTTTCAACGGAAGTGCGTCCATCCAGATCCACCAACACACCGCCGCAGGAATAATGAGCCGCCGGAACTACAGGAATTAAATCTTTGGTAGCATCCACTCCGAACTCCAAACATTTACGATAAATAAAAGGAAATTCCCGACGAATTCGTTCCGCATCGAGGTAGGAACGCATATCCAAAAAAACGTGAGTAGAGCCGGTTTGCAACATCTCTTTGTGGATGCTGCGGGCCACGATATCGCGCGGTGCCAAATCCTTCCAGTGGGCGGCATATTTTTGCATGAAGGGACGGCCTTCGGCGTCCACTAAACGCGCCCCGGCGCCCCGTACCGCTTCTGAAATCAAAAACGTGGGTTTGTATTCATGGTAAAAGATGGTGGGATGGAATTGAATAAACTCCAGGTTCACCAGACGAGCCCCGGCTCTAAAGGCCATGGCAATACCGTCGCCACGTGCTGCCGGAGGATTGGTCGTACGTTGGAAAATTTGCCCTAAACCGCCGGTGGCCAAAATAGTCTTCTTAGCCAAAATCGAAATAACCTTGCCCGTTTTTTGATTGAATAGATAGGCGCCGACACAACGCGTGGGCTCATAAACCGCCAGTCGGTTGCGCGCATGGTGGGAGGGTGTTAAAAGATCGATTGCCGTGTGATGTTCCAACAAACGAATGTGCGGATGATTGCGCAAATTTGAATCAATAGCCTCTTGCAAAGCTTTACCGGTAAAATCGCGTACGTGCACTATGCGGGCCAGGCGATGTCCGCCTTCCCTTGCCAAATCGAAATCGTGTTTTCTTGAGCGGTCAAAGGCGACTCCCAGACGTTTCAGTAAAATTTCTTGCACCAAATCCGGCCCGGTCTGCGCCAACTTACGCACAGCCGGCGGGTAGCAATGACCGTCTCCGGCCCGCATGATGTCTTCGGCCAATTTTTGCGGCGAATCTTCTTCCCCACGGTAAATAATTCCCCCCTGGGCATAATAAGTAGAAGCGGCTTTTTCGTAAGTTCCGTGCATGGCCAAAATAACCGATACCCCGGCATCCGCCAAAAGGATTGCGGTAATTCCACCGGCCATTCCGCCACCGATAACCAGAACGTCACTTTTCAGCGTTTCTTCCATCGCTCTGTTTTCCCAGTTAAACGATCTCAATCATGCGTTGCACGGCACGTTCGGCACGCAGCCGAACCTCGGGCGGCACGGTAATCTCGAAACGATTGTTCTGCAATGATAATAGCGTATCTTCCAGCGTAATAAGAGCCATGTGCGGGCAACGGTGAGTGCACAGACGCAGCATTTCTTTCTCGGGATGAGCCGCCTGAATATTATCGCCCATGGAACATTCCGTAAGCAATAAATATTGGGAGGCCGGATGCGTATCCACAAATCGAATCATTGCCGAGGTGCTGCCGGAAAAGTCGGCTGCAGCCGTTACTTCCGGACTGCATTCGGGATGGGCAAGGATGAGTACCTCGGGAAATTGGCGACGCACCAGACGAATGTCATCCACGGTGAATAATTCGTGCACTTCACATTTACCGTGCCAACCGATTATTTGAAAGTCGTTTTGCGGAGGTATTTTCTCCTGCGGCCAGCCTGGTAGCTTGGATGGGAAAATAATCCGTTTACCCGTTTCGCGGGCTACATTGCGCGCTAAATATTCATCCGGTAAAAAAATAACCGTATCGCTTTTTAGCGATTCCACCACTTTAACCGCATTGCCGGAGGTGCAGCAAATATCACTTTCCGCCTTGACATCGGCATAGGTGTTAACATAGCTGACCACCGGTACCCCGGGAAATTTTTTCTTCAGTAGCCGAACATCTTCGGCGCTAATGCTTTCGGCTAAGGAACACCCCGCTTTTTCATTGGGGATTAAAACCGTTTTATCGGGATTTAAAATTTTAGCCGTTTCGGCCATGAATTTTACCCCGCAAAACACGATGATGTCCTTATCGGTGCGCGCAGCCTGACGAGCCAGCTCTAACGAATCGCCGCGAAAATCGGGAATGGAATAGTAAAGCGCCGGCTCCATGTAATTGTGCCCCAAAATGAGGGCGTTTTTTTCCTTTTTTAGGGCATTGATGCGAACGGCCAATTCGGCCTTCATACGAATTTCCGCTTCGGGCATCAAACGCCCCAATCTCGTTGAAAGTTCTTCAAATACGCGCTGACTTTCCACAAGATCCTCCTTATTCCTGAACCCGTAAACTCAAATCCAATGCTTGAACGGAGTGCGTTAAGCAACCGACCGAAATAAAATCCACGCCACTCTCGGCAATACGTCTCACGTTTTGCAAAGTGATGTTACCCGAAGCTTCCAAAGGGATACGTTTAGCGGTCAGCTTTACGGCCTGGGTCAGAGTGTCCGGCTCCATATTATCCAACAAAATGCGATCCACTTTCAGGTTCAGTGCCTCGTTCAATTCCGTTAAATTTTTTACCTCTACTTCAATGAGCAGCCCTTGCCGATCGCAGGCCCGAACGGCCGAAACCGCTGCCTTCAGGCTTCCGCAGGCGGCAATGTGATTGTCTTTGATAAGCACCATGTCGTACAACCCGAAGCGGTGATTTTCCCCACCGCCTAAACGTACGGCCCACTTATCCAAATAACGCAATCCGGGCACGGTTTTACGCGTGTCCAAGATTTTAGCCCCCGTTCCGCGTACCGCTTCGACCATGCGCCGTGTTTGCGTGGCAATTCCAGACATGCGTTGTAGAAAATTAAGCGCCACCCGTTCTGCCGTCAATACGGAACGAGCCGCTCCCTGAATTTCGGCCAGTGATTGACCGGCATGCACGGCGTCGCCATCCTGAACGGCAAAGGTAATTTGCACCCCGGCGTCCAACAAGCGAAAGGCGCTGGCAAAAACCTGCAATCCGGCAATTACCCCCGCCTCCTTGGCAATAAGTATTGCTTTAATCGCTTGCCCATTTGGAATTGTGCATTCGGTGGTCACATCGCCCCGCCCCACATCTTCCTTTAATGCCTGCCGCACAATGGAAATCCAATCATCCATTACCTTTTACCTCTTATTTTCCCAATTTTCGCAAATGGAAACAGCCCCTAAATGAGGCTTCCCTTAATCTCGCAGAACCGATCCTTCTTTTAATCCGCCTTTTACAAAAACAAAACCGTTATTTAGCCGAACGGGCTGCACAGGAATGGAACTGCCATCCTGCAAACGTACAAACCAGCCCTTGTCATTGTGCCGTAAACACCATTCGGGAATTTTAAAAACATGATGTAAAGTATCGGTAATAATCGTAGCCCGAACGGACAGGCCGGGTTTTAAACGATAATTTTCTTCCCCCGTTAAATAAATTTCCGTTTCATACGCTTTAACGGTGCCGTCATCGTTAATTAAATCCGCAATTTTGGATATCTGGCGCACCTTACCCGTAAAAACGGTGTCCGGGTAGGCATTGACGATCAAACGCACCTTTTGTCCGAGTTTAATGGCTTCCCGATCCACCTCATTGATCATGACCACGGCTTTCATTTTACTCAAATCGGCAACCTGCATCACCAGTTGCCCGGGATAAACCGTTTCCCCTTCCCGAATACGACGGGTTTGGCCGCGCATACTCTGGTAAACGGCAATTCCCGGTTGGGTAGCGATTAGATTCATTTCCTTTAACATGGCCGAAATGCGTTTCACATCACCCAAAGCATGCTCGATTTCCACCAATTGCAAATGATATTTGGCTTTATTAATGATCTTTTGAGCCGCCAATTTTTTTTGAGCTTTCTTAAGTTCCAGAGCCGATTTTTTTAACTGCAAAAGCAAATTTTGGCGTACGGCCTGAGATTCGTAAACGGCATCGGCCACTCTTGCGCTATCGATGACGTACTGCATGCGTAAGGTACGAATGGTTTCCACCTGATTACGCCAATGCATTGTATTTTCTTCTTTTAATTGAATTAATTTTTGCCGGGCCAGGGCTAATTGGGCCTGAGCCGCTTCCAGTTTTTCACGTACGGGAGCGGGATCGAATTTTACCAGCGTGTCGCCCACATGCACAAAATGTCCCTCAGGAATCAAATAAATGATGCGGTATTCAACACTCCAGTGCGAAGGCGCTTTAACCCTCTGCGCGTTAATAGATTCCAATATGCCGTTTTCCGTCATTACGACCAGCGAATCGCGCTGCACACGTGGCACGTTTTGCGACGGGCTATTGTGAATATTCTTACAAGAAAAAACAATAAAGAGCAGAACAAAAAACAGGGGAAAATAACGGTTATTCAACATAAATGCAGCCGGATATTAATCATTTTTTATTTGCAGTGATAAAAATTTTTCATATTTTATTATAAACATTCTAAAATGAAAGTACAAGGACTTGCTATGTTCGCGCATGTATTTTCCTTTCTTTGCCCTTTTTCATTTCATTGAATTTCTAAAATTTTAATATCGAATACAACTTTTGTTTACACATCATTAAAGGAGGGCTTTCTATGAAAAAACTGGAAGGTGAAGTCTATTACCCGTCACCGGAAATCGTTGCACAGGCTAATGTCAAAGACTACGACGCGCTATATGAACGCTCCATTAAGGATCGGGAAGGCTTTTGGGCCGAAGAAGCCGAAAAACTGGAGTGGTTCAAAAAATGGGACAAAGTACTGGATGACAGCAACAAACCGTTCTACAAATGGTTTGTCGGCGGTAAAATCAACATCATACATAACGCCATCGATCGGCATTTGAAAACCTGGCGCCGGAATAAACTGGCGCTCATTTGGGAAGGTGAACCCGGCGATGTGCGCACTTTTTCATACCATGCCTTAAACCGCGAGGTGAGTACTTTCGCCCGTATTTTACACAGCATGGGTGTACGCAAGGGCGATACGGTAACCATTTACATGCCGCAAATACCGGAACTGATGTTTGCCATGCTGGCCTGTGCCAAAATCGGCGCCGTGCACAGCGTGGTTTATGGCGGCTTTAGTGTGGAAGCCCTGGCCGAACGCATTGCCGATGCGCGCAGTCGGGTGGTGGTTACGGCGGACGGCGGATTCCGCCGCGGTAAAATTACGGATTTAAAAAAGACGGTCAACGAGGCCATTAAACGTTCGCCCACCGTAGAAACCTGTGTGGTGGTGAAACGCACCGGACATGAAGTGTACATGGAAAGCGGACGCGACTTCTGGTACCACGACTTGCAGCAATTCCCCATTGCCTGTCCGGACGGAGGCGAATGTAAAACCGAAGTGATGGATGCCGAAGATCCCTTATTTATTCTGTACACTTCGGGCACAACAGGCAAACCCAAAGGTCAGGTACACACTCACGGAGGCTACGCCGTGTACACGGCCACCACTTTAAAATACGTATTTGATATTAAAGAGGAAGACCGCTGGTGGTGTGCCGCCGATCCCGGCTGGATTACGGGCCACAGTTACATTGTGTACGCCCCGCTCATTAACGGGGCAACTGTGATGATGTACGAAGGTGCGCCCAATTATCCTTACCCCAATCGCTGGTGGCAAATGATCGAAAAATTCGGCATTAATATTTTGTACACCTCACCGACAGCCATTCGCGGCTTAATGCGTTTTGGCGATGACTGGCCCAAACGCCACAACTTAAGTTCGCTACGCTTACTGGGCTCCGTGGGCGAACCGATTAATCCGGAAGCCTGGCGCTGGTACTACGAAAACATCGGGCAAAAACGCTGCCCCATCATGGACACCTGGTGGCAAACCGAAACCGGCGGCTTTATGATTACTCCCTTACCCATTACGCCCTTAAAGCCCGGTTCCGCCACCAAACCGTTCTTTGGAAACGAAGTGGCCGTTGTAGATGACGAAGGTAACGAAGTACCGCCGGGTGAAGAGGGTAAATTGGTCATCAAAAATCCCTGGCCCGGGATGGCCCGCACCATTTACGGAGATCCGGAACGTTACATTCAAACCTACTGGAAAGATTACGAAAAACAAGGTTGGTACAAAGCCGGAGATTCGGCTCGTATTGACAAAGACGGTTATGTGTGGATCATCGGACGCATCGACGATGTTATTAAAGTAAGCGGCTATCGTCTGGGAACGGCGGAAATCGAAAGTGCATTGGTGAGTCATCCCGCTGTATCCGAAGCAGCAGCCATCGGTTTACCGCACGAATTAAAGGGCCATGCCATTCATGCTTATGTTATTTTGAAACACGGTGTCTCCCCCTCGCCGCAATTGGAACAGGAATTGAAAGATCATGTGGCCAGTGAGGTTGGCCCCATCGCCCGTCCGGAAAGTATTAAATTCGTGGACAGCCTGCCCAAAACGCGCAGCGGTAAAATCATGCGCCGCGTATTAAAGGCACAGGCATTGGGTCAGGACGTGGGCGATTTAAGTACGCTGGAAGATTAATTCGTAACAGAAATGAAACCTCACATACCCTCGGGCCTTGCGTTCGAGGGTATTTTTTAAAGAACACATCAAGGTTTCGGGCGAAATTTATTTTTCTGCAACAAGGCTTTCAGTTCATCCGGATTCACGACGGGTAAAGAACAAGTCTGCCCCACGCAAACATAAGCGGTGGTGTGCCCTGCGATTGGTTTACGTTCTTGCAATAAAGACCTGCCCAAAGGCGAATTATTTGCTTCCTGGTCCTTCACAAAAAGAACCTTATTGGGCAAGTAGTCTTCAAACAATACCTTACGCATTTGCCGGAAGCGACCGTCATCTTGCGGCCAAATAACGACTTCAACGGGTTGGGTTAAATAAAAATCCAAAGCCCGTAAATAGGTTGCCAGACCAAAAGGATTTTCCAGAGCCCGATGCCCGTACTTGCGCAGTAACGATTCGGCCCTTTGTAAAAACAGGGACTCGTCAGTAAAGTGGTACAAACGTAATTGGTTCAGGATCATCACGGCGGAAGCGGCCGGCAGGGCGTTGTCTTGCTCGGATTTTAACGAGTGCGTGGTTAGCCCATCGTCCCGGGAGGCACTGTAAAAATATCCACCTGCCTGCCGATCGTAGAAAATTTCATCGGCGGTTTTGGTCAAAGAAATAGCCATTTGGAGATAGGTTTCATCAAACAAGGCTTCGTAACTATCGAGTAATCCTTGAATGTAATAGGCATAATCATCTACAAAAGCCGGAAGTTTACTTTGGCCTTTGCCGTAAACATGCAAAAGACGCCCGTCTTTGTAAAGCCGTGTGCTGACGAACCGGATGTTTTTTCGGATGATACGAGCATAGCGCTCATTTTCACCGATCTGGTAAGCGCGGGCAAAAGCGGAAAGCATTAAGCCGTTCCAGGAAGTCAGAACTTTGTCGTCGGTAGCCGGACGAACCCGCTTGTTACGGGCTTCCAAAAGCCGGGAACGGGCCTGCTCCACATTATTCTTAACCTTATCAACAGGCAGATTAAATTCCCGGGCTAACTGTTCAAACGACTTTTGAACAAACAAAATGTTTTGTCCTTCGAAATTACCGTGTGCACTGACTCCGAACCGTTCGCAGAAAAGGTTGCCCTGCTCGGCACCCAAAATGTTCAGAATTTCGTCTTTACTCCAGAGATAAAAAGCACCTTCCTTCCCCTCGCTGTCCGCATCGATGCTACTGAAAAAGCCTCCTTCAGAATCGCTTAACTCGCGGGCCACGAAATTGAGCGTTTCTTCCGCAATGTGCCGGTAAAAGGCATCTTTACTTATTTGGAAGGCACTCAAGTACAAATCGCTTAAAAGAGCATTATCGTAAAGCATCTTTTCAAAATGGGGTACCAACCAGCGGGCATCCACGGAATAACGCGCAAATCCGCCGCCCAACTGATCGTACATGCCACCCATGGCCATGCGTTGTAAAGTGTATTCTGTCATCGCCAGATAATAAGGATCGCCGTTGTGCGCATAATAGCGTAAAAACAATTCGAAAATTCCCGTGGAAGGAAATTTGGGTGCTGACCCTAATCCGCCGTTTTCCCTGTCGTAATAGGTACTCAATTCTTCCACCGCCTTATTCCATTGGGCAAAATCGGGAATGGTTTTTCCCTGAACTTCATGACGCGCGGGATCCATCATCCAGCGAATTTTTTGCAAATCGGTGTGCAACTGTGTTTTGTTATTGTGGAAATAATCGGCCACAAGGGGTAACAATTTTTTTAATCCGGGTTTACCGTAACGGTCTTCGGCCGGGAAATAGGTGCCGCCGTAAAACGGTTCGCCTTCCGGGGTTAAAAAAACCGTTAAGGGCCAACCGCCGGAACCGGTGGTCATTTGCACGAAACGCATGTATTTTTGATCGATATCCGGGCGCTCTTCCCGATCCACTTTAATATTCACGAACAGACGATTCATCAGGGCGGCAATTTCTTCATTTTCAAACGATTCTTTTTCCATCACGTGGCACCAATGGCACGAGGCGTAGCCGATGCTCAAAAAGATAGGTTTATTCTCCTTGCGGGCCAGAGCAAAGGCCTCCTTGCCCCAGGGATACCAATCCACCGGATTATGCGCATGTTGCAATAAATAGGGGCTGATCTCGTGAATCAAATGATTTGTGTATTTGAACATAAATGCCTCGCTTTTTTGTTTGCACGACAAGGTTAACAAGAAATAAAACAAAAGAAGAAAAATAATGATCGGCCGAAGTAAGAATCGGCTAAAATCCGGGATCATAGAGCTCCATTTTTTTACGACGTTGTACGAAATCAATAACGAAAGGCGGAAAAGTAAAATTCCGATTATTCAAAATGATGAATCGGGGAAAAGGGAATTGGTTGAACGGTTGGATCATTGAATAGAAAATGGTTCGGCAGATGTGTGGGAAGCTGCGGAATCTGCGCGAGAACCGTCCTGGGGGTTGGTTGAATAGAGAATGGTTGAATCGTTAAATAGAAAGTACGTATGCCCAGCCATTGCAATTAACAGCAAATTGGGCAAACGTTTACGTCTTGCATGCCTTCCCCTACGAGGGGAAGGTGGCTTCGACGGGTCGAAGATACGGCCCTTGACGTATCGTAGATCAGGCTTTCGACTGATCGAAGATCCGGCCTTTGACGGGACGTCGAAGACGGATAGGGTACAAAAAAAGAAAAGACAAAAGAAAAATGGAAAAGAAAGTCAACAACGGTTGAATGGGGAAATGGGGGAAATTGCTCATTTGCAAGGGATTCCTCTCCCGCTTTGCGGGATCGGCACGACAAGCTAAGCAGAGCTCCCCCGACTCCGCCACGTCCGCTTATCGGCTCCGTCATTTGACTAACAACAATTTACCCGCAACGGTTTTTTTACCCACACTTACACGATAGACATACCAGCCGCTGGAAACGGATTGGCCAAAAGCGTTCGTTCCGTTCCACTTAAAGCGGTACGTTCCAGAAGGCAGAAGGCCGGCAAATAAGGTTTTCACTCTTTGCCCCATCATATTAAACAACTCCACCCGCACAGCAAAAGGATGGGCACTTTGAGGAACGCGAAAACGAATTTGTGTTTCGCCGTTGAAAGGATTGGGATAATTGGAAAGGCCAAAGTCGCTTTTGCTTTTAACAGACGTTACTTGACGTCCCGCAAGAGCACTGGTACCGGAGGCAACGCCCAATGTAAAACGCGAATATTTATGCAGCGCCGAAGTAACCTGAGCTATGCGAATTTCCTTTTTGGTCGTATCCACCACCTGATCCGCCGCTTGTAATATTTGCCATTCTCCGTCGGTTCCGGCCGTGTCATTCCAAAAGCAAAAGCGCAAACCGGTTTCGTCGGAAGTCAGGTTCTGCCATTCGGCAATGCTATCGTACTTAACGATTAAGGTGGCATTGTAGGCAGACGCATGCGAAACAACGGTGTAAAAACCATGGGAAGCAATCGTTTTTAAGGCGGCTTCCATATTGAGAGAATCCGCTATTTGCCCGTGATTAAAAAAGGCGGAAGTCACCCCACCAGGATAGAGAGGCTGATATTTCAGGCGCAATTTACCCTGATTAAAATAGAGCGTATCGGGATCGCCCGAAGCGACCGTTTGAGTTTCGGCCCGATCGTTTTCCCACCAGGCCAACGTTCCGGCATCCTGGGCTGTTCCAATCAAATCCAGATCGCCGTCACCGTCCAAATCGTTGGCCGTTACAAAATAGGCATAGGAAAAAGCATCGTCGATGACATAACGCGTAAAATTTTGCTGACCGTCGTTTTCGTACCAATAGACCGTATTGTCGTTATCCACGGTTACGGCAATGTCCAAATCACCATCACCGTCCAGATCGGCTACGGCAAGGTGGCGCGGATGATTCAGGTTTTGATCGATGGTAATGCGATTCGGGAACTGACCGTTGCCGTTGTTAGCCCACCAATCCAACGTTTTAGTTTTGTACCCCACCGCAATCAAATCTACGGCGCCATCGCCGTTCAAGTCGGCCGCCTGTACATCGTTCCCGCCATAATAATCGATTATCTCTTGCTGCAGGACGAAACTGGTATCGCTTTGCTGTGCCCACCAGGTTAAATTCTCACCCTTCTGAGCGGTGGAAGAATAGTAATCCAGCCAGGAAAGAGGGGCTACATCCAGTAAGTGGTCATTATTAAAATCCGCAATGCCGAAAGCCGACGGGGATGAAATTTGCGCGACCAATCTATTGCTAAACACCGCCGTATCGGCCTGAGCCATATTTTTAAAGAAGCGTACCGAGTCGGTAACAACACCCAAATTAGCCCCGCCGTAATCGGCATCGTCACCGAAACCGTCTACAATATCGGGGGTGCCGTCCTGATCAAAATCCACAATCCGCACTTCGTAATTGTCCGGAGCCGGTCCGCCGATTTCCGTGCGAATCCACGGGTCCGTTT
This sequence comes from uncultured Caldithrix sp., assembly GCA_964532875.1. GTDB lineage: Bacteria > Calditrichota > Calditrichia > Calditrichales > Calditrichaceae > Caldithrix. Next base: position 17,574 of record CAZHIZ010000034.1, read on the forward strand.
GCGGATTACCGCTGTTTTTGTACCAGACCAAAGGGATGGAATCCGACCGGCTGCCCACCACTACATCAGGGAAACCGTTACCCGTTAAATCGCCGATGGCAATGCCGCGAGCACTGGTCAGACGATAATCGATCACATAATCGCTAAAATTTTGATTACCGTCGTTTTGAAACCAGATGACATTGGGTTTGCTCGGATCTTCGGCCCGATCGGTTTCTGGATTTAAGGTTACCGCTATATCGCGTGCTCTGCCGGCATCGGCATCGATATTGGCCAAAGCGACTTTTTTAATGCCCACCAGCGTATCGGCAATTACGTGTTTTTGCCAATTAATAGGAGATGTTTGAGCCAGAACAAAAAACGGAACGCTTAACAACAAAGTGAGTATTTTGATTTGCATGGGTTTCCTTACTTAAAATTCAAATTGATTAAAATATGAGCCGATTCACAAAATTCTCTTAATCATTGGACTGGTGCACTGCACCTATTTTAATGAATCCGCAAAGGGAACACTTGTGTTAACCGAACATTCACATGGATTGTAAACCTTCATCATTATTTATTAAAATAATCTCTTTTATTGAAAATACTGTGATATTCATTACATTGGGCATGGAATACCATTCTTTTCTTTTCGTTTCTTCACACAAGGTGATTGGCGAATTTTACTCCAAGACTCAAACTATTTTTTCAAAGCGAATCGCGCCGCCTGCACGCTTAGCCAAAACGCAGGCCGTAGATAAAAAAATCGTGGCAGGGGCTGCCCGTAAACCCTTACGAATAATGCGGCTAAACTGCCCCGTTTTTTTAGCCCATCGAACAAATGCCGCGTTTTTCGGGGAGAACTCAGCCACCGTCTCATTCCGTCGGCCACTTTAAAACCGGGCAAAAAACGCTTGCGCCACTCCGTTTCGTAGATTTGCAAAGCACGGGCCGACCAATCGCCTTTGCCTATGGCACGAATAACGGACTCGGCGGCCAGAAGACCGCTTTGCATGGCGTAATAAATACCGCCGCCGCTAAGCGGATTAACAAAAGCAGCGGCATCTCCGATCGCTAAAAAACCGTCGCTAACCCGTTTACCCGGTACAGAGCCCAACGGTAGCAAAGCACCGCCGTAACGTTCTTCGGCTTGCGCCTGGCCCAATAATCGGCGCATCGCGTCATTTTCATGAATAATTTGATCAAAAAGCGACTGCAAAGGCAAACCTTGCTTTGCCTGCAAAGCGTTGCGCTGCACCATTATGCCCACATTAGCCCGTGTCCGGCTGACAGGAAATAACCAGGCATAGCCCGGTAACAGCCGGGCATCGTAAATGATGCGCACGGTTTCAGGGAACGGGCCACCCGAAAAATACTGGCGCAACCCATAATAAAACCGATCGGATGAGATGGAAAGATGCAAAGCCTTGCGCACAAGTAAGGAAGTCGCTCCGTCGGCAGCCAAAATGATGTCCGCCGTTAAGCGCCGTTCTTTTCCCGTTTTTACGTCACGCAGAAACAATTCCCATTGTTGCCCCCTGCGTTCAAGATGTACGGCTTTGAAACCGCTAAGAACATCTCCGGCCCGGGCTGCCGCCGCGCGGAACAGAAAATGATCGAATATCTTGCGCGGAATGCAAAAACTTTTGGCTGCGCTGCGGGATGCTTCCGCGCCGAGAGCAAGACGCTGCCCCTGCGGCCCGTAAAACTCCATGCCGAAAATGGGAAAACCCAAATCTTTTACCTCATCCGGATTTAATCCCAATTGGGGCAGCAAATGAAGCACCTTTTGCGGAATACCGTCTCCGCACACCTTATCCCGCGGAAAGGTGGCTTTGTCAATTAAAACGGGTCGTAAACCGGACATGGCCAGTCTTAAAGCAGCGGAACTTCCGGCCGGGCCGGCCCCGATGATAAGGACGGTCGGTTTGCCCGAAATGTCAGCCATTCTTTTTCCTCCCCAAAGCCCGCCTGAACAGGCCAAATGCCTGTTTATCCGTGAGGTAAACCACTATCAAATACACGGCGGCTCCCGTAACAATTAAAAGCAAAAACCGTAAAAGCAAAGGCAACCCGTTTATTCCCCAAAATCGTAATGCCAACAACAAGGCACTAAAGGCAACGGTGGCTATGAGCGGAGTTCTGATCAAGTCAAACCAATTCTTTAAAGTTAAAGGAATCAAACGCAAACTGAGCACCAGGGCAATGCCCACAAAAAATAGCAGCAAGAGCGAAATGGTGCACACCACGGCGATCAGTCCGTGCGTGTAAATGACGTACAAAGCGATACCCAATACAATAAAATAGATGAAATTAATTAAAAATTCCCAATGGGGCTTACCTTTAGATAAAAACACCACGCTACACGTAACCCAAACCGAACGAGCCAAACCAACGACGGTTAAAATTTCCAGTACGCGAATCAACTGCTGCCATTTGGGACCGTAAAAAACGGTTACAAATTCGGGAGCGACCAGAGCCATACCGGCAAAAATGGGAAAGACGATTAAGGCCAGGCCGCGAACCGTGTCCCGATAGAGTCGCCGATATTCGGGCGTATTGTCCTGAATTCTGGAAAATGCTGGGAACATAACCCGTAAAATGTTTTTGGAGATACGCTGCACGGGAAAATCTACCAACTGATATCCGACGGAATAGATACCGAGTGTGCTCGCACCCAAAAAACGTCCGATAAGGACATTGGGCAAATTAATATTCAAATAGCCCATGATGCGGCTGCCCAGTACCTGACCGCCGAAAAGGCTTAATTCTTTTAACTTTTGCCATTCCCAGCGCGGCCAAACAAATGTTCCGGCCAGGATGACGGTTAAAACGGTCAGCACCAATTCCTGCCCCACGATCCCCACCACAAAACTCCACACACCGTAATTCAAATAGGCCAAGCCGACGGACAACAGACCGTACATGCCCACGGAAAGCAGGCGAATTAAGCCGATGGCCTTAAAGCGCATGGCGCGCGTAAGATACACATTGGCAACAGCACGCAGGGCAAACAGAAAAAAAATCACAGCCAAAAAACGCAAAACGGCGCTTAATTGGGGCTGACGAAAAAAACGGGCCAACGCCGGCGCACCGACAAAAACCAGAACGTAAAAGATCAAAGCATTAATCCAGAAAACAATTTGTGCGCTGCGGGCATGCCCGGGCTGCAAATCTTTTTTTTGAATTAAAGCGGAACTTAAACCGAGATCGAACAGAACAAAGGCCAATTGGGTAAAGATCAAAGCCATGCCGATTAAGCCGAAATCGTTCGGGGTTAACAGGCGGGCCAAAGCAAAGGTAATAACCAATTGCAACAGGCGGGCAAAAATTTCCGTACTTACCTGCCACTTGATGCCGCGTGCGGATTTCTTTCGGATTTCGGAAACCGAATCGTCTATTGCCATTACTTTCCCGTCCGTTTAAATGTAACGTCTTTGTCTATCGACCGAAGTCGCTTTGTTTTTAGAGAGAAAAATTCAGCCGTAAAATGCGTTAATTATTCCCTGAAAAGGGAGCAAAAATGCAACATAAGCGTTTATTAATTAAACAGAATTTGTAATTACAATCAATTTTTTGTACACTATCAATAAGAATGCGTAAAATTTTATCTTTACAAATAAGTATGTTTAACTAACGAAATGATGCCCCCATGTTAAAACGTTTTTTAATTCTTTTTCTTTTCATGCAAATATCGCTTCCCGTTGCGCTCATGGCACAAAAATCGGATTACGATATTCTGTTGGATGACGCGCGGGAACAAATCGCCCAATTTTATTGGAAGCAAGCGGAAGAAACGCTGCACAAGGCCATGAAAATTAATCCGCAGCGCACGGAAGCCTACATGGAATTGGGCAAGCTGCTCATGCGTGAGAAGAAATGGCATGAAGCCAAACCGTACATTAATAAGGTCATTAAAAAAGAACCGGACAACATCGAAGCGCACTACCAGATGGCCATTGCCGATCGGCAGGATGCCATCGGACGCGACCAAATCTGGATGCGCATCATGTGGAAAAATTCCAAAAAACACTTTTTGAAGGTAATCGCACTGGATTCCACGTACAAAGATGTTTTCGACGAATTTGCCCGGCTCAAATTACAGATGGGAGATTACGAAGAGGCCATCGACCTGTGCCTGCGCCAGTTAAAGATCAAACCGAACGACACCAAAGCCGGCTACGATATTTTCCATTTTTACGATGCCTTTTTGTACCACGGGGGCGAAGGCGCCATTCTTCAGTTTAAAGATAAAGACGCTTACCAGATCAATTGGCTTAAAAAACGCAACGGTCCGTATGACCGATATTTTTTAGGCGAAAAGTACCGCAGGCTGGAAGAATTTCAAAAAGCGGACTCCATATTCCAACGCTTGCTTGTAGAATATCTTCCTTACCCCAAAATTCCCATCTACCTTTCTTTGGTGCGCTTGTACTACCAGACCGACAAACCCAAACTGGCGGAAAACTTGTATTGGAAAGCCGTTAACAGCGTAAGCGCCTATTGGGAAATGCGTTTTCTGTTCGACGACATCAAATATCTGATGACCGATAAAGATTTAACCCGTCGATTCTCTTCGCTACAGGCTGTAAAAAATTTTTACCATGAATTTTGGAACAAACACAATCCGCTGGGAAGTTTGCCCTTTAATCCACGCCTGGAAGAACATTACAAGCGTTTGATTAAGGCGGAAAAAGATTACATTTACGACCGCCCCCGACTGCCCATTAACGATCCCGATCGTTTGACGGTTCTTAAATTGCCGCAGGTCGTTTTACGCAACACCAAATTTAACGACAAAGGATTGGTTTACATTCGCTACGGCCCTCCGGATGATCGTGCCGTGTCTTTAAGCGACGGGATGGCTTCCAACGAATCGTGGTTGTACTATGCCACTCCCTACAATCCCAAACTCATTTTCCATTTCGAAATTGCCGAGCATGCGCCCCCGGGTGATTGGCGACTGGTGGCCGTACCCAGCGATCGCCGTATGCTGGATTCGCGCATGGGCTGGGATCCCTTGCTCGATCGCTACATGCTGGCACACAATGAGTTGGAAGCGCATGCCGCTTTGAGCGAGTTGCGCCTGGAAGCGCAAAACAGCATTCCGGCCGCTCTGGAACGGGAACGACCGACCTGGAACGATTCGTTGAAATCCATTAAATTAAATCTCTTTGCCGCCCGTTTCCGCTCGCAGGATCTGCGCAACGATTATCTGGTCTGGATGGGCATCGACGTACCATCGATTGACCTTACTCAGGCCAAGAATGATACCATTCCCCTGGAAGCGGGTATTGCCTTTTACGATTCGACCTGGAACGAATTGCAAAAAAAGATCGAACATGTTCCCCTGCGTCTGGACGATACCTTGCATATTACGCACGGCGAATACATTTTACCGTTTTCCTTTGAGAGCAAACAAAACAAGCTCTTCGTTTCCACCCATGTACGCAGTTTGCAGGGCAATCAATTGGGCGGTTACAAGTTTGCATTAAAATACAAGCCGCTACCGGCAAAGAAGCTGGCCATTAGCGATTTGGTTCTGGCTTACAATGTGCAGCCTTCGGATAAAAAGTCGCCGTATTCATTCCACAACTTGCGGATCATCCCGAACCCGAGCATGAAGTTTAAAAAAGGGGAATTGGTGTACATCTACTTTGAACTGTACAATCTACAAATGAAGGACGGAAATACACGCTATCATGTGGAACAAACGGTACGTCCTCTAAAAACGGGTAATGTTTTCACCAATCTTAAGCGGCTTTTCGGTATCGGCACCAAGGAAATTTCCGTAACGCGCGATCAGGTGGGTGCCTCGAAAGTGGCCTCGGAATACGGTGCCTTTGATTTTTCCGCCCTGCCTGCTGGTAAAAAAGAACTCATTATTACGGTTAAAGACAAAAATAGCGGTCAAAAAGTAAGCAAATCGATTCATTTCGAATTACTCAAATAAAGTGCACGGACCTATGGGCAGAAAAGAAGAAAAGCAGGCGCCGGCATTTATTTATTGGCAGTCCCCCATCGGCTGGTTGCGATTAAGCGCTGATCAGGAAGCCTTAACAGGCATCGAATTTTGCCGGGAGCCCGGCAGCACGGCTACGGCTTCGCCCGTCTTGCGCGAAGCCGTTCGCCAATTGCGGGAATACTTTGGCGGTCAACGCAAGATATTCGATCTCCCGTTGCATTTTAAGGGCACGGCTTTCCAAAAGAAAGTGTGGGCCGCCCTTTGTGAAATTCCCTTCGGCCAAACGGCAAGTTACAAAGAAATCGCCCGCAAAATCGGTCATCCCCAAAGCATGCGGGCCGTCGGAGCGGCTAACGGACGTAACCCTATTCCCATCATCGTGCCCTGCCACCGCGTTATCGGCGCCGACGGCCGACTTGTGGGTTACAGCTCCGGTTTGTGGCGTAAAGAATGGTTACTGAATCACGAAAAGCAATTCCTGCCGTAGTACCTTTTTACCGTGTTCTCCTTGAAGAAACGGCTCGGCCCGACGTATTTTTCTTCCGGAGTAGCCAAAGGCATTTTATTGGTTTTTCCTTTGCAAATATGTTAAATTTAGCGCGAGTAGGTTTAAATAACAGGAACCCAGCATGCGATATTCATTACTGGTATTTTTAATGGTGGCAGGTCTTTTAAGCCTGCAATGTCAATCGAAAACAGCAAAAAACAAGGAAGAAAAAACCGTCCAGAAACGAAAGGAGACGGTCATGGTTCTGGAAAGCAGCGCCTTTAAAGAAGGAGGCATGATTCCTTCCCGTTACACCTGTGACGGGGCCAATGTTTCTCCGGCCCTGCATTGGAAGAACGCACCGCAGGGGGTGCGCTCCTTTGCCCTGATTGCCGACGATCCGGACGCTCCGATGGGCACCTGGGTGCACTGGGTCATTTACAACATCCCCGATTCCGTCACAGCCTTACCGGAAGCCGTGCCCCCTGTAACCCGTTTGGATAACGGTGCTCTGCAAGGTAAAAATGACTTTCGCAAGATCGGTTACGGTGGCCCTTGCCCGCCGGGCGGTGTTCATCGCTACTTTTTCAAATTGTACGCCCTGGATGCACCTCTTTCTTTATCGGCCGGAGCGACCAAAGCCGAAGTGTTACGGGCCATGGAAGGGCACATTTTGGCTCAGGCGCAATTGATGGGACGCTACCAACGGCGTTAAAGAGCATTGCTGTTTTTCCGGGCAGGACAACCGCTTCAAATTCAGGCAAACGGTAAATTATGCCATTGTACGGGCTTAAAAAACGTCTCTGCCGAACAGCTTGACTTAGGGCAAAGAAACCTCTAAATTAGCAAATCTTTTAA
>CAZHIZ010000035.1:0-4849 GCA_964532875.1 uncultured Caldithrix sp.
CTAATTTTGTAATATGGTGTACAATAGTGCATTTAAATTTAGGGGGCGTCCATGAAAAATCTTACCAAACGGCAAGAAGAAATTTTAGGCCTTATTGCCGATCACCTTCGGGAAAAGGGCTACCCGCCATCGTACCAGGAACTGGCCGACCGTTTAAACGTACGTTCCAAATTTGCCATCTTAAAACACATCAACGCCCTGGTGCAAAAAGGATATTTGGAAAAAGATTCCTCGGCACGCGCTTTGCGCATCGTCGATCCGCGCTATCAGCCCAATAAAGCCCAAGAGGTGGATATTCCTTTGATTGGCCGTGTGGCCGCCGGTTCTCCCATTTTAGCCGAGCAAAATGTCGAACGTTATGTGCCCGTGCCCCGTGCCCTTATTAAAACCGAAGGGCGCTATTTTGCCCTGAAAGTACGGGGAGACAGTATGATCAATGCCGGTATTTTCGAAAATGATCTGATCGTAGTGAACTCCACCAATCAAGCCAAAAACCGTGATATCGTTGTTGCCCTGGTCGATAATGAAGTGACGGTTAAGCGCTTAATGTACGAAGGCAACAAACCGTATTTAAAGGCGGAAAATCCGGAATATTCGGATATTTATCCGCAGGGCGATTGGTCCATTCAGGGTAAGGTAGTCGGTTTGATTCGGGAGATCAATTAATAAGAACCGACGCGGATGAACACCATGAGCAGGAAAAAAATCGATTTAAGCCGAACGCTACGAGTAAGCAATAACGAATTTTACCAAATTCCCGTCATCGGAGAAGCACATTTGCACGAAGACGAATGGAGCGAGGGTTCTTCGTTTTCATTGGGTAAGCAAATCCAAAACTTCCGCAAGCAGGACCGACGCACCATTACGGTACGGGCTCTTGATGATGCCCTTTTTCGAGAGGGTATTTTAAAGGGCGATTTGTTGACGGTTAATTTGAAAAAACATCCGCGTGACGGTGATATTGCGGCCGTGACTTTCGGCGATCGTCTCTTCATCCGCAAAATTTTCTATCAAAACAAATTTATTCGTCTGGACACTTCCGAAGAAGCACAAACCCCGCTTATCATCGATGCCCGCACACCGGAGTTTTTTATTTTAGGTAAAGTGACCATGGTCGTGCGCGAATTGTAGGCCTCTGCCTACCTGCTTTTTTGGTCCCCTTTATTTCCGTCCGAATTTGCCAAAAATCGTTAAAACAATTTGCTTCCGGCCTGTGCTTGTTTTATATTTAATGGTGTACAAAAGTACATCTTAAGGAAGAGGCAACAGCATGATTTTCGAAGATATTTTCGAACCGGTCGAGGTGATTTCGCACTTTAAAGACGGACAAATTCGTCCCTTGCGTTTTAAATGGAACGGCCGTGTGTACAAAATTTATCGCGTGAACGGCCACTGGGCAAGCAGCCAAGGGTACAACAAGCAATACCACTTTTCGGTGATAGCCGATACCTCCGATCAGTTTGAATTGTTATTCAACAGCGCAAACTTCGATTGGCAAATTGCACGGGTGTGTCTTGACGGGTGAAAAACGAACGATTATGCATATTGATGCGGATGCCTTTTTTGCCTCGGTAGAGCAAGGATTCAATCCTCTGCTACGGGGCAAGCCCGTGATTGTGGGCGGACGAGCGAATCAACGCGGCGTGGTGCACACCGCCAGTTACGAAGCGCGTGCCTGCGGAGTCCGTACGGGCATGCCCTTGTTCAAAGCCCGGGCCTTGTGTCCGCAAGCCGTGTTTTTAAAAGGCAACTACGAACATTATCAGGCGGTCTCTCTCATTTTGCGAGACGTGTACGAGCACTACACACCGGATGTGGAATTTACCTCCCTGGACGATGCGTATCTCGATTTAAGCGGCGTTTTACATTTGTACCCCTCGGCCTTGTGGGTGGCGCAGCACATCCGGCAGGACGTGTGGGAGCGGGTGGGAGTCAGTGTTTCCGTGGGCATCGGTAGCAGCAAAACCATCGCGCGAATAGCTTCCGGTCTTAAAAAGCCCGCGGGCATTGTGCACATTCCGGCCGGGCAGGAGCGCGCGTTTTTGGCGCAATTACCGGTGGATGTTTTACCGGGTATCGGGCCGATGGCCAGGGAGCGCCTGGCCGATTTAAATATTTTTCGCGTGGGGGAATTAGCACGTTTACCCAAAGGCATTCTGGAGCAACTGTTCGGAAAAAACGGCAAACAGATTTATGAATTGGCGCACGGGCTGGATGCACGCCCCGTTAAAGGCCGCGTGCTGCCGAAGCAAATCAGCCGCGAGACCAGCTTCGAAGAAGATACCCTCGATCTGAAACTGATTAAAGGGACAATACAGTATTTATGTGAGCGGATTGCCAGAAAGCTGCGGGAGAATCGGCTTACCTGCCGAAGCATCGGGATTAAAATCAAATATTCCGATTATCGTTTTCACACCACCAGCCAAAAACTGCCTCGGGCAAGCGACAACGGCCCCTGTCTTTATGCCGCGGCGGAAGCTCTGTTCGAAAAACTGCGCTTACGACGTACCCGCATTCGCCATGTGGGAGTTTCCGTAACGGATATCCGGCCCCGCGATTTTCAACAAGAGTTGTTCGACATGCGTACGCGCACGGAATTATTGGATGCCGCCCTGGATGAAATTCGATCCAAATACGGTTTCATGGCCATATTGCCAGCAGAGACATTGCAGCTAAAAAGCAAATATCGCATGGAAGCCAACGGGTACATTCTGCATAACCCGGCTTTAACACGCTGACAGATCGATTACGGCGTTTCTCTTTTTAATAGGCGATCGGCAATCAGGCCCACACCGATGGTCACGGTCGTACCGATTAGCACATACCAGGTCCAGTGTACAAACGGCGGGCGTCCGAGAATAATGGGCGTAAGGCTGACGGAAAGCATGGCGACCAGGCCGGCAATAAAGCCGATGATGGCCGGCGTTTCCCGTACTGTTTTGGAAAGTAATCCCAGTAAGAAAACACCCAGCAAACCGCCGTAAGTTATGGAAGCGATGCCCAGGGCGATTTCCACAACGGACTGGCTCATGGAAATAAACAGGAAGGCTACGAGAATTAAAACGGTGGCCGCGACGATGGTAAAAATTCTGGAAATGAATACTTCCTGCTTGTCATTAAGCTCTTTTTTGAAAATCGGCTTGAATAAATCCAACATGGCCGAGCCCGACAGCGAACTCATGGAACCGGCCAGGGTGGACATGGCTGCGGCGAATAGCCCGGCTACGATAAGGCCCTTTATGCCGACGGGCAAATTGTGAATAATAAAATAGGGAAAAATCTCATCCGGCTTGTGAAAAGGAGCGGCCGGATTGGTAATGGAAATGCCGTGGTAAAAGGCGTAAAGTAAAAGTCCCACGGTTAAAAAGAGCGCAAACTGGAACATGACCAGAAGACCACTGGCAATAACGGCTTTTTGGCTGTCGCGCAGGGTTCGTGTGGACAATAAGCGTTGTACGATCAATTGATCCGTTCCGTGGGAGGCCATGGAGAGAAAGGTACCTCCGATTAAAGCACCTAAAAACGTGTACGGTTTTCTGAAAAATTCGCCGATGGAATGGCCGAAATCAAAATTGAATATTTGCCATTTCTGGGCCGGGATGGTGAAGTCGCCGGGCAGGTGGCGCCACAAAATAAAAAGAGCGATAAAGGCTCCGCCGAGATAGATGGACATTTGCAGCACATCGGCCCAGATAACCCCTTTCATGCCGCCGGTGTACGTGTAGATCAAAGAAACCAGGGCAATGATGATGATGGAGATGAAATAAATTTGAAAGTTTGACCAATTAGCGAACCAGGGGGAGGCCTTTAAAATAATGGCCAGGGGAATGGCGGTGGCAAATAAACGTACCCCGTCGGCGGCAATACGCGTGAACAAAAAAACCACGGAGGCAAACCGTTGCGTGCGGTAGCCGAAACGGTTCCCCAAAAAGGCATAAGCCGTTTGGATTTTTCCGGTTTTGTAAGACGGTAAAAATACGATGGCAATAATGATGCGTGCCAATAAATAGCCAATTGTCAATTGTAGAAAATTCAAATTTGTCAGGTAGGCGACCCCAGGAACACTGATGAAGGTAAGACTGCTGGTTTCCGCGGCTACAATGGAGAAGGCAACCGCCCACCAGGGAACCGAAGAACCACCCAGGAAGTAATCTTTGACCGTACGTTGTTTTCCACCGGACAGAGACCCGATCAAGGCGGCTAAAATCAAATATCCGACAATGATCAATCCGTCGATAATCGAAATACCCATTATCGCTCTCCATAGTTTTGTGTGCATTTGTTTATGCTAACAATTTAAACAAATTTGTCGATATAAATAAAGTGTGTCTGTAAAAAACAGGAAAATTAGGGTGAGTGAAACAATAAAAACGGCTTTAATCGTGGATGACGAACAATACATTCGCGAAGTCATTTCCGAGGTCTTGGAGATGTGGGATATCGAATCCATTGAAGCAGAAGACGGGATGACGGCCATACGAATTTCTCAGGAACATAAACATAAAATTGATTTGGTCTTTTTGGATTTACATCTTCCCAGGATGACCGGCGCGGAGATCTATTCAAAAATAAGTGATATTATCGAAAAAGATCCTTTATTCGTCTTTATTTCGGGTTTTGATGAAGAGAGTGTAAAGGAAGAATTACCCAAGAGCGGCAAGTTTGTTTTTCTGAAGAAACCTTTTACCATTAATGCCATCCAAAAAATTATTGAACAATTCTCGCAAAATTGAAATCGTTATTTAGCCACGGTTAAGAATAACATAGCGCAAGGTATTGTTATTTAGCAACTAATAATTCACCGAATAGCGAGTCATTCAAGCATGTTCGATTAAACTGTACAATCAAT
>CAZHIZ010000035.1:4949-24825 GCA_964532875.1 uncultured Caldithrix sp.
AAATTCTTCAAATCTCATTTTTCTCACCTTGTCTTTTGCCTCGATTCTTGCTTCTAACAAACAAACATTTTTCGTTTGCTTTGCTAAAGATCGAAAATGGATTTTGCTGTACCGTTTGATGGTACGCGATTCTTACTTTGACATTGAAAATGCCACGTATTATATTTAGTTAAAATTCCGGTTAAAATAATTTATTTGAAGGAGGAAACGAAGCATGGAGTACACCTACAAAGAATTGAAGCACAAAACGGTTGCGGAACTTAGAGAAATTGCTGCGGGTTTGGGCGATGCCTTGAAAGGCTACACGCAGATGAACAAGGAACATCTCCTGGAAGCCATTTGCAAAGCGCTGAATATCGACATGCACGAACATCATGCGGCTAAATTGGAAAACAAGGGAAAAATAAAACAAAAAATCAAATTGCTTAAACGCGATCGGGATAAAGCCATTGCCGATAAAGATTATGTGCAATTAAAAAAGGTGCGCAAAGAAATAAAAAAACTTAAAAACGAATTACGCAAGGCTTTGGCCTAAGCGCTATCTTTAAAAGGCAGGCTCAGCCTGCCTTTTATCATCATAAGTGAATGCCCGGGAAAAGTTTTGCGGCCTGATTGCGGGCAAGACAATGCTTTGAAACAAAATCTCTCCACGTTAAGACGCAGCTATGGGAAGCAATTTTGGCAATCGATTTCTACCGCAGTACGCCGACCGGTTATGATTGGATTATCGGGTGGCCATTGAGAGTTAATCGCTGTTTTTAAAAGCAGAAAGATAAAAACGAAGTTTAACCATTTTGTCCAAGCCTTCTGATAACAAATCGAAGGGAGGAAATTCCATGAAAACAGCAGGATTAATGGTCTTATTTCTCTTATTGATCTTTAGCTGTAAGAGAAATACGGTTGGCGTTCCGACGTCGACGGACAAAATTTCGGCTCTTACCGATAAATTTACGTATTCGGCAAAGGATACGATTCATTTGGTAGTTTCCAACAAAACCGAAAAAGATATTTCTTTATTTTACCGCTGTGGCAAGTTTTTAGAAATGTATTATCAAAAACGAACTGACAAAAATCACTGGTCGGATACGTTAATGTTTGATTATATGACATTACGATGCCCGACTTTCGAGAGAATATTAGCGCATGGTCAGGTCACGGAGAGTTCTTTAGGGGCATACTTATTTAAAACGAAAGGGACTTTTCGGCTGATCATACCGTACAACATTCCCGAGGAGGCCAAAGGCGGGACATTAACCAGTAATTCGTTTGAGATAAAATAAAGACTTCAAAACGATCCGGCAAGCGCACCAGTGGAATCCGGTTTCGTCCGGGCAGCATAATGGCGGGCGATTGCTGTTGTAAGGGCATGGGTGTAAGGATCACCCCTGCCTCGCCCTAACGTGTTTGGTTGCAATCAGGTGTCTTGAGCGTAAGAGAATGTTTCTTCTTCCGGTAAAACGCTGAAAATCCAGGCATTTTCTTTTTTTCCAAAACAAAAAAGGACAGGGCCTTTGCCCTGTCCTAAAATAAACAGTTTCTATTTCTTAAATTACCAGGTACCGTTTTGCAAATATTGGTCGATGGCGGCAGCGGCCTTGCGGCCGGCACCCATGGCCAAAATAACGGTAGCTCCACCGGTAACGATGTCACCGCCGGCGAACACGCCTTTCTTGGAAGTTTTCATGGTTTCCGGATCAACGACAATGGTGCTGCGTCGTGTGGTTTCCAATTCCGGCGTGGTTTTTAAAATCAATGGATTCGGGCCGTTTCCGATGGCGATCACGGCCACATCGATATCCAGCAAGTAATTGGATCCTTCAATGGGGATCGGCCGGCGACGACCGGATTCATCGGGTTCACCCAATTCCATTTTAATCAATTCCACCTGATGCAACCATTCTTCCTCATCTCCAATGAAGCGTACCGGATTGGTCTGCAGCAGAAATTGCACGCCTTCTTCTTTGGCATGTTTCACTTCTTCCACACGTGCCGGCATTTCTTTTTCCGAGCGACGATAAACGATATATGCGTTTTTAGCCCCCAAACGCAGGGAAGTGCGCACGGCATCCATGGCCGTATTCCCGCCACCGAAAACAGCAACGTTTTTGCCGTGTAAGTCGATTATGGGTGAATCGTATTCCGGAAAGCGATAGGCTTTCATTAAATTAACCCGCGTTAAGAATTCATTGGCCGAGTACACCCCGTTTAAATTCTCACCATCGATGCCTAAGAACCAGGGCAATCCGGCGCCGACGCCCAGAAATACAGCGTCAAAGCCTTCTTCCTCGAACAATTCGTCCACCGTGTAGGACCGCCCGATAATGGTATCCGTTTGAAATTTAACACCCATCTTTTTTAAACCGTCGATTTCCTTACGTACGATTTCTTTGGGTAAACGGAATTCCGGAATACCGTAAACCAGTACTCCGCCCAATTCGTGCAGGGCCTCAAAAACAGTTACATCGTATCCTTTTTCGCGCAGGTCTTTGGCACAGCTTAGTCCGGCCGGCCCGCTTCCTACCACAGCCACTTTTTTACCGTTTGCACTTTGAATTTGCGGAATGTCTATCTTGCCCAAATTACGTTCGTAGTCGGCTACAAAGCGTTCCAAATAACCGATAGCCACCGGTTCGCCCCGTTTGCCAACGATGCAGGCTTCTTCGCATTGTTCTTCTTGGGGACAAACTCTGCCGCAAATGGCCGGTAAGGCATTGTCTTCTTTGATTTTTTTAACCGCACCTAAAAAGTCACCTTCCGCAATCAGAGCCACAAAATCCTTAATTTGGATATTTACGGGGCATCCGGCAACGCAGGTAGGTTTGGGGCATTGCAAACAACGTTCGGCTTCGGCTATGGCTAATTCTGGGGTGTAGCCCAGATTTACTTCTTTAAAATTTCGGCTGCGCTCCATGGGATCTTGTTCGATCATGGGGTGCCGGGGAATTTTCAATCGTTCTTTTGGCGTTAGTTGTCTCATTGTACATCCCAGGGTTTATGGTTGTTCTTCCTTTTTCAATTCCTTCATTTGTTTTTCCAGCCGACAGTGCTCTTCGAAACGCTTCAGGGCTTCCAGTTCGTATTGACGATAAGCTTTGTTACGGTCGGCCAAATTTTTAAAATCTACGGCATGGGCATCGAATTCCGGTCCGTCCACACAGGCGAATTTGGGTTTCCCGTTGATTAACACACGGCAACCGCCACACATCCCTGTACCGTCAATCATGATGGGATTCAAACTGACCACGGTTTTGATGCCGTAGGGACGGGTGACATCCGCCACGGCTTTCATCATGGGGATGGGACCGATGGCTAATACAAAATCGATTTTTTTGCCCTGATCGATTAATTGCTGCAGCTTTTGTGTCACAAATCCGTGAAAACCATACGATCCGTCGTCTGTTGTGATGTAGGCTTCGTCACTCACGGCTTTCATTTCATCTTCGAGAATGACCAGGTCTTTGCTGCGGGCGCCGTTAATGGTGATAACATAATTGCCGGCTTCCTTAAGGGCTACGGCCGTGGGATAGGCAATAGCTGTTCCCACGCCCCCACCGATGCTAACCGCCGTACCGAATTTTTCGATGTGTGATGGTTGCCCCAGAGGGCCGACAACATCCAATATGGTATCACCGCTTTCTTTCAGATTCAAGGCTTTTGTGGTTTTGCCCACTCCTTGTACGATGATAGTAATGGTGCCTTTTTGGGGATCCGAGTCGGCGATGGTCAAGGGGATACGCTCCCCATGTTCATCGATTCGTATGATCACAAATTGGCCCGCTTTGCGTTTTTTTGCGATTCGAGGCGCTTCGATTTCGAACATCTTGATATTTTCGGCCAGGAATCGGGCCTGAACGATTTTAAACATATCTGCTTCCTGCTCTTTCTTATATTTGACTTCGATATTTCGTTAATTGTGAATTTAATAAATCCCCAAAATTAAAACAACCACATTACCGTAAATAAGATACGGTTGTTAACTACTTGTTTTGTCAACTAATTACAAAAACCATATCTTTTATAATTAATGCATATTTGTGAAAATATATTACAAATTGTTTGCATGGAAGGCAATTCTAAGTTTGTTACGGTTAAAGGGAGGGAAGGATTAAGATGAAAGATTAAAGATTAAAGATGAAAGATGAAAGGAAGGCATGGAGAAAATTGCGAATTAGGAATTGGATGAATACCGGTTAAATGGTGATTTGTCTGCCAAATGACAAAACAGTTCCCAGTTCCCAGTTCCTAGTTCCTAATAACCCTTTCCTCGTTAACGAACAACGAGTAAATCGGATGTTAAACGTTTTTAAGGGCAGTATTTTCTAAAGCCGAATGAACATTTTTCCGGCCATTTGGCGGATGAGGCCCATTAGTTCCAGGGTGAGTAAATTGCTTAACGTTTCGGCCGGAGACAGACCGGTACGGATAGCAATTTGGTCCACATGCAAGGGATCGCCGGAAAGAACGGTGTAAATCTTTTTTAGCGCTCCATCCAATTTAGGTTGGGGACGGGTGGCTTTTTGTTGTTGAAGTTGAATTTGCGGGCGGAGTGTTTCGATAATTTCTTCAGGGTTTTCCACCAATTGGGCACCTTCTTTAATCAACTTGTGGCAACCGGCGCTTTTGGGGGTTAACACGGAAGAGGGGATGGCAAAAACTTCGCGATTTTGATCGTTGGCATAAATGGCCGTTAACAGGGCGCCGCTTTTGGCTCCCGCTTCGGTTACCAGAACGCCAACGCTAATACCGCTGATGATGCGATTGCGCTTGGGGAAATTCATGGCATCCGGACGCGTGCCCATGGGGTATTCGGTTAAGATTAAACCTTTTTCGATCATTTGTTCGAAGAGAGGCTTGTTTTCTGGCGGATAGATGACATCGATACCATTCCCCAACACGGCCAAGGTAAATGCACTGTTTTGCAGGGCGGTTTTGTGCGCAATGGTATCGATTCCGCGGGCAAACCCGCTGATAATGGCAAAATGGTTCTGAGCCAAAATACGAACGAATTTTTCCGTAACCAGTTTACCGTAAGTGGATGGCACGCGGGTGCCCACCACGGCGATAGCCGGAGACTGTAATGCATCTAAATTACCTTTGTAAAAAAGGAAAGCCGGTGGATCGTAAATGCGTTTTAGGGAATCCGGATAGGCTTGGTCCCAATAGCTGAGCACCTGAACGTCGTATTGTTTTATTTTTTGCAGTTGAGTTTGCACGAATGTTTTGTCCGGGCCCTGTTTAATGCGTTCCGCTGTTTTGCGATCAATTCCTTCGATGCCGACTAATTGGCGGAAACTGGCTTCCATGACGGCTTCGGGGGAACCCAATACGGAAATGAGTTTGCGCAGGCGTGTGGGCCCAACTAGTGGGATGGATGATAATTCAAGCAGGGCTTCTAAAGAAAAACGGCTCATTCGTATTCTTCTTGCAAAGTTGCTTTTTCGATTAATTTGAAGAATGAATCTTTTAATTCATTCAAATGATCACCGCGCACGGCGGATATAGGAAGAACGGTTAAATCGTTACCGAAATCGGGTAAATCGTCATTATTAATGAGGTCGATTTTTGTCAAAACGATCATAAAGGGCTTATGAATTAATTGTTCGTTGTATGTTTTCAGTTCCCGATACAGAGTTTGGAAGGTTTCTTGCGGATGCGGATCGGTACTGTCGATAAGATAAGCCAGTGCCCGTGTACGTTCGATGTGTTTTAAGAATTGATGTCCCAGTCCTTTGCCGGAATGGGCACCTTCGATAAGTCCGGGAATATCGGCCACGACAAAATTTTGGTAGTCGCGATAGGCGACAATACCCAGATTGGGATTAAGGGTGGTAAAAGGGTAATCGGCAATTTTAGGACGCGCTTTGGAAATGCGGGAAAGTAAGGTTGATTTTCCGGCATTAGGCAACCCTACTAATCCGATGTCGGCAATTAATTTGAGTTCCAGTTCAATCCAGCGATCCTGTCCGGGTTGTCCGGGTTCCCATTCCCGAGGACTGCGATGGGTTGGGGTGGCAAAGCGGGCATTACCACGTCCGCCGCGTCCGCCTTTGGCCACAACAAGACGTTGCCCGTGCTCGACGATGTCTCCTAAAATTTCGCCGGTTTCGGCGTCTTTCACGATGGTTCCCAGGGGCACTTGCAGAATGATATCGCTACCGTTTTTGCCGTGTTTGTTGTCGCCCATGCCGTGTTGCCCGCGTTTTGCTTTGTAAAATTTGTGGTAGGAATAATCCTGCAACGTGCGCAAATTTTGATTGCCTTCCAAAATAACGCTGCCGCCATGGCCACCGTCGCCGCCGTTGGGGCCGCCTTTGGGGACAAATTTTTCCCGACGGAAGCTAAGACAACCGCTACCGCCGTGTCCGGCAATGACATGTATTTTAACGTAATCGATAAACATTGAAAAAACTCACTTTTTGGCTTTGATATTTGTGGGTTTAACCGTTTTAACGGTTTTGGGTTCCCCGAACTTAGTCATACACCGGGGAATCAAATCGTTTAAACGATTTAAATTCCCCGCCTTTTTATTTTTGCTCACCGAATAAATCCGATAAATCGGATCAGCGAATCCGGCCCGAAATACCGAACCGATGAATATTCCCCAAATCCTGCATATTCGAAAAAGCATAATCAAACCGGAACGATTTCCAGTAAATCGCCAATCCGCCAGAAACCCCGCCAAAATTTCCCTGAGCCGTACTATTCGTTTCCAGATCCTGATGCAATGTGTGATTGTATCCCAATCGCAAGCGCAAATGTTTGCTTAACGTCAGCTCACCACCGGCAGAAAATCGTTCAAAACGATTAAACCACTTCTCCGAATCCCGATTCAATCCGTGCCACATAACACTTATTTCCAATGGCAAATGCGCCAATTTTTTACTAAAACCGACATTCAGCGTGGTGGGCAACGGTTCCTTAATAGAGCCGTATTTCTTCACATTCCATCCTGTGTTCAAAAGAGTGACGGCCCAATACAAATCTTTTTGAAAAGGAACCGCGTACAATAAACCGAAATCGAAGGCTACGGCTTGAGCCGTATATTCTTCGATTTGTGAAAACGCATATTTTAAACTGACTCCGTAAGAAAAATGTTTATCCAGATGACCGGCTTGGCTTAACGTCAGCGCAAAATCATGCGCCGTAAAAGTGGCGCCTGTGGGAACGGCATATTGATCGGTGGCTTCAAAACTGCCGTAATCCATATAAGTAACGGCAACGCCCACCCGCTTTAGATACGGAGCGGTAAAACTATAAGCTGCCTGTCCCCCGTTAATATCCAGAAGATAATGCGTGTAATTAAAAATAAAGGATCGATCCCCGACACTCGCCAAACCGGCCGGATTAAAGCCCAATGTATTTAAATCGCCGCGCATAGTAATAAAAGCAGAGCCCATGGCTGCCGACCGCGGGGCAAAATCCGTATTCAAAAAAGAAAAACCCGAAGTTAATCCCGCAAATGACAAAGAAGGCTGTAAAAGCGGAATAATCATAAATAACACAACAATTTTGGCAAAAACCTTATGGTAATATCGAAGTAAGTCGTTGCCGACATGAACATTTCCGCTAATTTTATTCAGCATAAGATACCTCGTTAATATTTTGCAATAACGGTGAAGATGATTTTTCAACTAAAAAACGGTCAAAATCAATGCGTTTTACATTGGATAAACGCTTTCCCAAAAAGAGTGAGCCGATTCTGCTGAAAGCCTGCGGGTTATCGCTTACAAAATATTGGTGCTCAACCTTTTTTTCTTCCATATTCAATAATTCCAGATCCTTTAATATGTGCTGTACGGCTCGTGCCGTTTCTTTACCCGAATCGATGAGTGTTACTTCGGGCCCCACAATACGTTGAATCACCGGCTGCAGCAACGGATAATGCGTACAGCCCAAAATAATCGTGTCTACCCCGAAATCCATTAACGGTTTAAGATATTTTTTTAAGGTCAATACGGTAACTTCGTCGTCCAGCCAACCCTCCTCCACCAGGGGCACCAATAAAGGGCAGGGCTGGCCCAAAACCTGTGCTTCGGGCATTAAGTTTTTTATTGAATGCGTATATGATTCGCTGTTAATGGTGGCCGATGTACCAATGACCCCGATTTTTTTATTTCGTGTCGAAGCAACGGCCGCTTCTGCCCCGGGCAGAACAACCCCCACAACGGGAATATCCAGGCGACTTTGTAAAAGGGGCAAGGCCGAAGAAGATGCCGTATTACAAGCCACCACCAGTAATTTGATATCGAATTCCAGCAAAAACAAAGCATCTTCCATGGCAAAACGTTGAATCAACCATTTCGATTTGGTGCCGTAGGGGATACGTGCCGTATCTCCGAAATAGACCAACCGTTCATTGGGTAAAATGCGTTGTAATTGTTTTACTACCGTCAACCCGCCCAATCCGGAATCAAAAACACCGATGGGTTGCTCGTTTTTTCGTCTCATAATGCGCTTTCAAAATCCTTTTTAAATTTAATAATCCCCTCACAAATTCCCAATGCAATCTTGGCCTGTGTCGATTTACTACGCAGTAACCGGGCCTCGTGCTTATTGGAAATAAAACCTGTTTCCACCAGAACATTGGGCATTGTTGCATTCACCATTACATAAAATGGCCCTTGTTTTACACCCCGATCTTTCATACCCACCGAGCGCAGACGGTTACGCAGCGAATGCTGTACAATCGTTGCCAGATATTGGCTGTATTTAATGAACGCATTTTGGGCCATTGTTGCAAGTACAAAATTAATCCCTTGATATCGTTTCTTATCTTCCGAGGTTTCGAATTCAATAGATTTGTTTTCCAAAAGAACCGTTCTACTGGCTTTGGCGTTTTTATCTGCGCTCAAAAAGTAGGTCTCAAAACCATTTACCGAATGTCTGGGATTCGAATTGCAATGAATGCTCACAAAAAGTTTGCCGTTATGGCGGTTGGCAAATTGTGTGCGTTGATAGAGCGGAATAAAAATATCGGTTTTACGGGTAAACAAAATGTGCACATCGGGCAATCTTTTTTTTAGGTACTGCCCAAGCTTTAAGGCTATCTTTAAAACAATGTCTTTTTCCTTTAAATGGTAGTAGCCCAGAGCACCGGGGTCTTTGCCGCCGTGTCCGGGATCAATAACAATCGTATCGATCATCCAGGCGGACTTTTGATTCTTTAGTTCCTCATCAATGGAATTTGCCTGTTGTTTATCATTTGATTCATGGGATTCCTGAGCCTGTACACCCTTAAAGCGCACGGTTAAAAATACGCGGCTCAGATTAGGATCGTAAACGGCCTCGTAATCTAAGGGGATTTTCTTCAAGTGAAAACCAATTGAGATGAGCTGCTCGAACTGAGCGGCACGAATCTCCGAGACGATCGGGTCTTTCACTCGTTTTGACAATGCCTTAACATTCCCTTTACCGCCGATTAATTCCAGATAAAGCCACCCGTTAACCAACCGTGTGTTAATTTTGCTCGCCGGAAACGGTTGGGTTGTGTTCACCGCAATAAGCGTTCCGTTTGATTTTTGTTCAATAGAGACGGAAAGAACATTAATACGGTTGGTGCCGAAACGGATCATCGGTATATTGGGCAAATATTCCAGATGTACGGAAGTAAAGTCGTTAACAATCTGACAAAATTCCTGGGCAGGCACCCAAACAGAACCCTCGTTCCAGACAGGGGTGTTTAAAATTTGAATGATTTGATCGTTAATGACTACAAAAGGATTATCGGCTGTAAATTTCAGCTTAATTTCACCGATTTTAATGACGGATTTGTGACGTTGTGTATTGGTAAAAATACCGTAGTTTTGTAAGTCGGCAAATTCATCCAGGCTTAAGTAGTAATTTTTTTCGATTGATAGTACCGTTAGCGCAGTCTGTTTACCGTCGGACAGGGCGATTTTCAGAAAATGTTTGTATTTGTTTTGGGCACGTAAAGCCCTAAAGGGATGCAATAAAAAAAATATCATTGAATAAAAGAAATCCCTGACGAATTCCCGACGAAACATGCTAATCCCTACCTAAATCGTTAATTTATGCCTTAACTAACATAAAATGCGATATCATCCCCAATTCAATACGTTTCAACAAGATGATCGCAATCTTTTACTTAATCCTTTAAAAATAGGTAAATATGGGCATTAATTCAAACGTTTTTCCCCATACTGCTCACGGTAAATTTATTTTAAAGCGTGTAAAATTTTTTTTCTCCCCGGTAGCATTTTATATATTTTATGCCGATCTTTAATCAAAGTTGCAATAAAAGGATCGTTTGAATAATGATGGTACGCATTCAAAATAAGCGCAGAAAAAAAATACACTATTCCTTGCTACTCTTCTCTTTTGTTTTTTTAATGGCTCTTCAACCCGCTAACGAATTAATTGCCCAGAATCAATTCCCTGCCGTATGGTCATTGGCCAAAGCCCGTTTAAGTGCAGGTTGGCAAACTCCAAAAACGGTGGGGGCCGAAGTGCGCAAGCAAAAATTTGATGCCTTGTATTATGCCCTTTATTTTAAAATCGATATGCCGCATCGTAACATACAGGCACATGTTAAGGAACGCTTTGCCAGCTTACAAGACAATTTGAATTCCATAGCTTTGGATTTTAATAATAGCCAACTAAAAGTCGATTCCGTCGGAGGTGCGGTTCAAAGTTATCAACGGAGCGGCAGCTTTTTGGATTTGAATTTAAACCGCACCTACCAAAAAGGGGATACCTTCAGCGTGATGATTTATTATTCGGGTAATCCCCAAAAACAGGATACCGTCGCTTTTGAATTTGACCGCACCTACAGCGAAGAGCAATATGTTTGGACTTTAAGCGAGCCTTATGGTGCTCGTGATTGGTGGCCCTGTAAAGATACCCCGGCCGATAAAGCCGATTCGGCCGATATATTTGTCACCGTGCCCCAGGGCGATATCGTGGCTTCCAACGGAATTATGGTTAGTGACACACCGGCATCGCAAGCAAACTGGCACACCGTGCATTGGCACGAAGGTTACCCTATTGCTACCTATTTGATTTCTTTGGTGGCCGGTCCTCTGGCCCATTTTCAGGATTATTACCGTTTTTCGGCGGACGATTCCATGTTGCTGGATTACTATGTTTTCCCCACCCTCCTGTACAAAGCTCAGGATGTTTTCAAAGAAGTCCCCGACTACTTGAAAGCCTTGAGCCATTTTTACGGCCCGTACCCTTTCTTAAAGGAAAAATACGGCATGGCCCAATTCGGTTGGGGAGGGGGCATGGAACATCAAACGATCACCTCAGTCGGCGGGATTTACAAAAGCTGGCGTTTTTTGTACGTACATGAATTGGGGCACCAATGGTTTGGCGATAAAGTAACTTGTGCCACCTGGCACGACATCTGGTTGAATGAAGGATTTGCCACCTATTCGGAAGCGCTCTATGCCCAGTGGGCCGGTTTGGATGAGTATCCGCCGGGCATGGATGCCTACCATGATTATATGAATCGGTTGTTTTATGCCGATGACGGAACGATTATCGTGCAGGATACGACGCAATTTTCCCAAATTTTTAACCGTATCGTTTATCACAAAGGAGCCTGGGTTTTACATATGCTACGCCATGTCATCGGTGATGATGCTTTTTTTGCCGCCTTACGGGCTTATTTAAATGATCCGAGATGGGCCTATGGTTCCGTGCGCACCGAAAACTTCATCGAAACATGCGAACGCGTTTCCGGCAAGAATTTGCAGACTTTTTTTGACCAATGGCTTCATTATCCTTATTATCCTACTTATGAATATGAATGGAAAGCAAAGCAAACCGGGAAAGGAGTCGAAATCGAAACGACAATCGCACAAACACAACCCCAAACGGTTTATGTGATGCCCGTCGATTTGAAATTTGTCTTTGCCGATGGCCGCGATACGATTCTTACCGTTCAAAACGATAAAATAAGCCAAACCTATCGTTTCTTGTTCCATAACGAACCGGTCGAAATGATTTTTGATCCGGATCATTGGATTTTAAACGAGAACAAAGAAAAAACACCAGCCGCTTATTCGCAATATGCGCAAATTTACCGTATTTACCCCAATCCCTCGCCCGGGCCTGTGCATGTCGAATTGCATCATTTGCTGAATCAACCGGTTTCTTTGAAGATTTACGACATTCACGGGCGTTTAATACGCACCTTGCAAAGTACCTCGCGGCAATTTTTTCTTCACACGTATTATTGGGACGGTAAAAACAAAAACGGACAACGTGTGGCCAGCGGGATTTATTTTATTCGCACCGATGCTCTGGATGTGTTGCACCAGGAACAAAAAGTAATAATCATAAGATAAAGCGGATATTAAATGAGAGCCTTAATGTCGTGAATAAATTTGGTGTGGCTTACCAAATTCCCGGGATAGGCGTACCGCAATAGGGACATTTGCCGTTTGTAATATGCATGCTTTTAACCGTAAAACCTACGCGTTCGACCAATACTTTACCGCAATGGGGGCAATACGTATTTTCGGCAGGATGCCCCGGCACATTTCCCACATAAACATAATGTAATCCTTCGGCATCGGCGATGGCTTTGCAGCGATCCAGCGTAGAAACCGGTGTAGGCGGCAGGTTCTTGAGCAGATATTGCGGGAAGAAGCGTGTGAAGTGAATCGGTACGTCCGGGCCCAAATGGTTTTTAATCCATTTGGAAAGCTCTTTGATTTCTTTTTCGCCGTCATTTAAGGTAGGCACGACCAGATACACGATTTCCAGCCAGCGCCCCTGGTTACGGATGGTTTCGATGGCTTCCAAAACCGGTTTCAATTCGCCGTGAACCACGTCTTTGTAATATTTTTCGCTGAATGCTTTTAAATCTACTTTAATGGCATCTACCACCGCACACAAGTCTTTAATGGGCTCTTTTTGAATATAGGCCGCTGTAATGACCACACTTTTCACCCCATCCCGATGACCCGCTTCGGCCGTATCGTACATGTATTCGTAGAAAATGGTGGGCTCGTTGTAAGTGTAGGCAATGGACTTTGCACCGTAGTCTCGAGCCGCCCGGGCAATTTTTTTCGGCGGCATATAAAAGCTGTTAATCTGTTCCGGGGTTACTTGAGAAATTTCCCAGTTTTGGCAAAATTTGCAGTTCAGGTTGCATCCGGCCGTGGCAATGGAAAAGGCCATGGAACCGGGATAAAAATGAAATAACGGTTTTTTCTCGATTGGATCCAGGTGGTAGGTTACGGGACGCGCATAAACCAACGTGTAATACGTTCCGCCGCGATTTTCCCGCACGCCGCAATAGCCCCGTTCATGATCATCAATCACACATTTCCGCGGGCATAGCTCACACTGAATTTGCCGGTGTTCCAATTTTTTCCAGAATCGTGCCTTGCGAACGTAGCGTTCCTCATTACCACCCGCAGCAGCCGTTAAAATATTGCCCGATGGCTTGATGATGGGCAAACTTAAGGCAATGCAGGCCGCCGATGTCCATTTCAAAAAAGTACGCCGGTCGACCCCTTCTTTCTTTTTGTCAGGCCATTGGTCGATCATGGTGAACGGTTCTTTCATCCCTTGCCTCGATTTTCTATTTAAGTCCGTTTTTAAAGAAAACGTTCAATGGGCCTTTTCAGTTTTAACGCACGCTTACGCGAATCGTTTCGATGCGTTTCGGGTCACTTTGGCCCAGGGCATGGTCGGCATCGGAAGCGGTAAAAATGTAATTCGGTTCACGATCTTCGGATTTCAATGAAGGCAGGCCCATTTTTTGGCGTTTGGATTCGATGATTTGCCAACCCGTGTAATCGATGGCCACGCGATCGCGCCCCACAAGTAAGCCTTTAAATTGCCAACGCCATTGCGGCATGTAGGCCGGCCCGCCGTGGTATTGCGCTTCCAGGGCATCCACAATGGTAAAGCGTACTTTCCGGCGAATAGGCGAAAAGGCATTCACGTCGGCAATATACGGATCGCCTGCATTGAGATGATATTTATTGGGATTATGAATGGCCCCGAATAAATTCTTTAAAGAGATGGAAACACCGGCAATACTATGGTCGCGTAAAAGACCCACATTGATGATGCCGTCACATAAATTGGTAACGGTGCGCGTTAATAAACTGCCGGCCTGTCCGTAAACAAAAAGTCTGGGCGCAAACCCCACCGCATCGTTTCCGAAGATTAAAGGGCCCTTCCCTTTGGTTTTAATGCGGAAACCGGCCTCTTCAAGATCGCTATTCAGGCGATCCCAAATAATAATATCGTTGGCACGGATGCCCGCTTGTTGCAAGCGTTCAACCAGAACATGGACCAGTTCCTTGTGAGTTGAGCCCCGACCGGATAAACAATTGACTTTAATGCCGATTACCTCACCCGGGTGCACGATTTTTTGCCAGGCCCGTACGGGGGAATCATCGTTAAAATAGGTTTGTACGGCTAAATCCAACAGATGACTTACACGCTCTTCATCAAGCCGATTGTGCCGAAAAACGGAATGATCCCGGGCAATGACCACGCGAGATTTGGGCGGAGCTTCCGCAATACCGGAGGCCCATAAGGATTGCGGCAGCCAGAGCGAACCACCCCAAAGGAGGCTTTTTTTCAGGAATTTTCGCCGGTTCATAAGGTGCCTGTTATTCGCTTTGTTTTTTCCTTAAAATAATCGATCGATTCGTTAACATCAAATAATTAAATGCCCGCAAGGCACGATAGTTCAGGGCAAAAAATACAATTTTCGAAAATGGTTGCGTCCATTTTTTAACGATTTACGCATCTAATAAATGATAAAACAAAAGGGGCGATTTTTATGAAGGACTACTACAAAATACTGGGCATTGAGCGCAACGCAACCCAAAAAGAGATAAAAAACGCCTATCGTAATCTGGCTAAAAAGCATCATCCGGATGCTACGGGAAAAAATACGGAAGAGCAGTTTAAAAATATTCAGGAAGCGTACAGCACGTTAAGCGATCCGCAAAAACGATCCGATTACGATGCCTGTCTCGGTGAAGCGGTTCGGGTGCGTATTCGAACGACGGTTTCCGCCAAACGCGGCTTCAATGCCTCAAGGCCAGCGCCAATCGAACCTTTAATCCCACGGGAAGAACCACGTCCTTCTTCTTTCCGGGATCCGTTTTCCACTCTGTCCGCAAGAGAGACGGACGACTTGTTCGAGCGTCTCCGTTCTTACTTGTTTCGTCGTTTTTTCTGGGATGATGACGAGTTTTTTTAATTGATTTTTTACCTGCCATCTGTTTGTCGAAAAAATTCCTTACCGCTTATTTTCGTTAAATGCCTCGCCTCTACGTGTTTGAATTTCAAATCGTGACAAATGCGTATGCCCATCTGTCTTTCCGAACGTTATCTCCGTCAGAGCCGTCTGTCAGATTTTCTAATCTTTGCAAAAATGAAAAAAGTACTCTGTCAAACTGACAAAATTTTGGAGTATCGGCAAGGAGAAAGGATGTGTGCGTAATTTATTGTAATTAAAATAATTACGTGTTTGGCACGCCATTTGTAAAATAATTTGGCGAAATGTTAAAACTTAAAAAAAGGAGGGTGGGAAGATGTATTTAAGCAGAATATGGCAGTTCGATCCCTGGCGTGAATTGGACCGGATTCACGATGAAATGAATCGGTTGTTTTCCGATGCCCTGGGCCGAACGGTGACCAGCAGTTATCCGGCTATTAATATTTGGGTAAAAGACGATGCGGCTTTGGTAACGGCCGAATTACCCGGTTTTGATGTGAAGGATCTGGATATTACGGTATTGAACGACGAATTGCGCATCAAAGGAACACGCAAAAAACCGGATCTGGGGAAGGATGTGCAAATTCATCGTCTGGAATCCGGTGTGGATAGTTTCCAGCGGACGATTCAGTTGCCGTATGCCGTGGAAAGCGACAAAGTTGAGGCCAAGTTTGAAAAGGGCATCTTAAGCATTACTTTACCGCGAGCCGAAGCAGACAAACCTCGTAAAATCCAAGTTGCAACCAAATAATTTTGAAAGGAGGTGAGAACGATGGCCGAGAAAAAAACCTTGCAAAAACGCAAAAGTGAACAAATAGAAAAAGTCGAAAGAACACATGATCGCAATGTCTTCATCCCTGTGGTGGACATTTACGAAACGAATGATGAAATTATCCTAATGGCGGAAATGCCAGGTGTGGATGAAAAATCCATTGACGTGACGCTTGACAACGATGTTTTGACCATTCGCGGACGTGCCGTCGATGAAAAACCCGAAGGATATGAGCTGGTGTACAGCGAATATGAAGTAGGTGATTTCGAACGTTCCTTCAGCATCAACGAATCGATTGATGTGGATAAAATCGAAGCTCAATATCACAACGGCGTATTAACGGTTAAATTACCGAAAGCCGAACCGGCAAAAGCCAAAAAAATCGAAGTAAAAATTAAATAAATATGAGGATTAAAAGGAGGTGAGGGCGATGGCAATCCGTGATTTAGTCAAAAACAATCCGTTAAAGAAAAACGTACCAGTACGTCGTGAAGATTGGTTAAGTCCTTTTGTTTCGTTGCAAAAGGAAATCAATAAGATGTTCGACGATTTCTTTTCCGGTGTGCTTCCGAGCAAATGGGGACGCGATGAAGAAGAAACTTTTATGCCGAGTGTGGATGTTAAAGAAAAAGATAAGGAAATTGTGGTTACGGCCGAATTACCCGGAATGGATGCGGATGATATTGACATCAGTGTGTCCGACGATATCTTAACGTTACGCGGTGAGAAGAAAGAAGAAAAGGAAGAGAAAGAAGGCGATTATTATTATCACGAGCTGAGCTATGGCTCGTTCCATCGCGATATTCAATTGCCGGCCGAAGTGGACACGGATAAAGTGGATGCCGAATTTAAGAAAGGTGTTTTGAAAATTCGCTTACCCAAAAAACCGGAAGCACAGCGTAAGGCCAAAAAGATTCAGGTTAAAAGCAAATAAAGTATGATGAAAAATATGCCCGCGAAAAGGCCGACCGTAAAATAGTCGGCCTTTTCTGTATCAGCATTTTTGAGTCACGGGAAAAAATATTGTATTTTAAATTCAACGGGCAAAATAAAAAGTTCCGTTAATCGACCGATACGATTTAGGAGGAAGATAAAAATAATTCGCAGAGGAAGTTAATCCGTGGCTTAAAAAAGCAAACGAAAATACGGATCGGAGTGCATGAGCCATTTTGATTCGGGAATTACGGAAAGGGGGAATAGGAGTTTATGAAAAAAGATTATTACCAGATATTAGGCGTCGATCGAAACGCCACGCAAGATCAAATACGTAAAGCTTTTCGCAAGCTTGCGGCCAAATATCATCCCGACCGCAATCCGGGGGATAAACATGCCGAAGAAATGTTCAAACAGATTAATGAAGCGCATGAAGTGTTGAGTGATCCCGAAAAGCGTAAATTGTACGATCGTTTCGGCGAGAACTGGAAACAATTCCAAAACGCCGAACAGGCGGCCGGGGCGCAGGGAGGCGCACGTCCTGGTGGCGGTTTCGGTCAATCGTATCAATGGGATGACGGCAAAACCTATTATGAATGGTCGTACGATGACATGTTCAAAAATAAAGTCCACGAAGATATTTTCGAATCCATCTTCGGCGGTGGGTTTAATCCCTTTGGCGAGCAATACAAAAATGTTTACAAGATGCGTGGGAGTGATGTAAAAGCAGAATTGGTTATTACCTTGGATGAAGCGTACCACGGAACAACCAAAATCTTTAAGATTAATAATGAAACCATTAAGCTAAATATTAAGCCCGGAACTCAGGACGGCCAAATTCTGAAACTAAAAGGGAAAGGCTCGCCCGGAATTAACGGCGGTCCCAACGGCGATTTATTAATTACGGTGAAGATTGCCGAACATCCGGTTTACAAACGTAAAGGGGCCGATCTGTATGCCGACTTACCCGTCGATTTGTACACGGCCGTATTAGGCGGAAAAGTGATGT
The DNA here is from genome assembly GCA_964532875.1 of uncultured Caldithrix sp. Taxonomy (GTDB): domain Bacteria; phylum Calditrichota; class Calditrichia; order Calditrichales; family Calditrichaceae; genus Caldithrix. Next base: position 22,881 of record CAZHIZ010000035.1, read on the forward strand.
TCAATACGTTTAAAGGGCGGGTAAAAGTGGAAATACCGCCTGAAAGTCAAAACGAAAAAATCATTCGCTTAGGCGGATTAGGCATGCCCAAAAACGCCCAAAAAACACAATTCGGTGATTTGTATTTAACTTTAAAAGTACAATTACCGACGAATTTAACGCCAAAAGAAAAAGAGCTTTTCAGAGAACTGGCCAAATTGCGCGGAGCGTTGTAAGGTTTTTTTCGCCTTCTTTGTGCAGATGCATATGAAAATTGTAAAACATGATTTTTCGTATTCCTTAACAATGTTCCCCCTTAAAAATAAAAAAGCCCTCGCTTGGGAGGGCTTTTTGTGTTTTAATGTGGGAGGTTATTTCAACAATAACATGCGTTTGCTCAAAACCCGGTTACCTGCCTTGAGTACGTAAAAGTACATCCCGCTGGAGAGTTGAGCCGCATTCCAGGTAATTTGGTAATGACCGGCCGGTTTTCTTCCGCTCATCAAAGTGCTTACTTTACGTCCTAACATGTCGTAAACCGATAAATCGATGGAAGCGGCTTTGGGGAGAGCGAAGCTGATATTCGTACTCGGATTAAAAGGATTGGGAAAGTTTTGCAGCAAGGTAATTGTTTGGGGAATATTTTTTTCGAATCCGATTTGGATGATACCGGTCGGAATGGGTGCTAAGTTTTGGTAGGCCGGGCCGCCGAAAGCCGGTCTGGGATCGAGTCCGGCATCCTGAACGCGGCTGATGCCCATCAGTTTGGGATTTTCATCGCTGTTCCCGTTGGCGGCATCCTGCAGATATGCTTGGATCCAGCTTTGTTTTCCGATGGAATCGCTTAAGGTACGCCCGGGAAAGTTGAACCAGATATCGTTTTTGAACTGGATTTCTCCGGCCAGCAGACGATCTTTGGCATCGTTGGGCGAGTATTTGTCGCTGACATCCACACCGAATCCGTGATAGTCTCCGAAGATGCAGTTGGCGTAAATACCGCCCCAATTTTCACGCAATTTCAGCAATTCGTCCTGATCGGGATTGGTGGCATTCATGCCGGAGCCCAGATAAGTGGCGTTGTAAATTTGAGCGTAAGCTTTGGGCGGGGTTGTCACGGCCGATTTGGGGGCACCGTCATGCTCGCCGCAACGGTTTCCGAAATCGGGGTGTTGAATGACAAAGATGTACTGCATCTTACCGCGGTAGCCTTCGTCGAGATCGATGCCGTCGTCGCCGCAAAAGGCCACGATAAGATTTTTAACGTTCACCGTCCCGCCGAAAAACTCGAAGCCGTCGTCTTTGTTGGCGAACACTTCCACATGATCGATGGTGGTGCCGCGACCCACGCCGCCCAAGGTTAGACCGTTAATTTCGTTTCCTTCGCCGATTTCGGCACCGCCGTGGCGGATGGAGACATAGCGGAAGACACCGGAGTTATCGTCATCGTCATTGCCGCCGTAAAGGCCGCGGGGTTCGGTGCTGGGAATTCCTTCGATGTTGAATTCGCCTTCGGGTCGATTGATGCGTGCCTTGCCTAAGAGGATGACCCCGCCCCACAAGCCTTTGGTATCGTAGGCGATGTCCGTGGGATCGTTGACATCATCGGATTCGGCGGTGAAGATGATGGGCCGGTCGGCGGTACCTTCGGCGTAGATTTTACCGCCGCGGGCTACGATAAGGGCCGAGGCATTTTCACCGGAGCCGGGCATCCCTTTAATAACGGTACCGGCTTCGATGTGCAGGACGGCGCCATCATCCACAAAAACGCGCCCGTTAAGATGGTAAACATTGTCGGCCGTCCAATAGACCGTTTGTCCGGGTTGAATGTCGTCATCGGTAACGATCACATCGTTGGTGGGCGTGGCATTATCGGCCAGAATGCCGTATTGGTACAGGGCGGTCCAGCCGGAAGCCCAGTTGGTGGCACCAAAGGCACCCTTGTAATCCACCTGATCGAAAAAGCCGT
>CAZHIZ010000036.1:0-6809 GCA_964532875.1 uncultured Caldithrix sp.
ATGCACAAGCTGCAAATCATAGAAAAGGATTATCAATTTGATTTATTGGCTCTCGGTGCCCTGGTTCATCGACTTGATCCGGGAGTAATTCCCTTTAGAAAGGCGCGATCCGCTGAAATTCATGTCTCCGGCGGTGAGTACAATGTCGCGGCCAATTTATCCGATTGTTTCGGGATGAAAACGGCTATAGCCACTGCAATGGTGAATTATCCCATTGGTGAATTAATTGGCAAGCGTGTTCGTGAAATGGGGGTTTATCCTTTCTACCGCTATTTTGAACATGACGGAGTGCGAGGGCCTAATATGGCCACTGTTTACAGTGATCGCGGTTTTGGAGCGCGACCTCCGGTTGTTTTTTACAATCGTTCGAACGAAGCCGCCGCCCGGTTGAAGCCCGGAGATTTTGATTGGGATGCCCTTTTTTCATCCGGTGTTCGCTGGTTTCATTCCGGAGGCATTTTTGCGGCACTCTCTGCAACAACCTCGCAATTGATCATCGAAGCCATGGAAGCAGCTCATCGTCACGGGGCAATTAATTCGTTCGATTTGAATTATCGAGCTCGATTGTGGGCCCCAAACGGCGGATTGGAACAAGCTCAAAAGGTACTTTCAGAAATTGTGAAGCATGTGGATGTATTAATTGGGAATGAAGAGGATTTACAGACGGGATTGGGAATCCCCGGCCCGGATATCGCTTCTTCTTCCAAATTTGACACGAGTTCATTTTTTGAGATGATTGAAAAGGTAACGGCCCGATTTCCAAATATTAAGTTGGTAGCCACTACGTTACGTGAGGTAATTTCGGCCAATTACCATCGATGGGGGGCGGTACTCTGGTATGATAATCAGCATTTCGAAACGCCTCAGATGGATTTGCAAGTGCTTGATCGCATCGGTGGCGGGGACGGTTTTGCCTCGGGTCTGATTTACGGCTTGTTGGATGGCCGTGGGCCGGACGAAGCATTGCGTTTGGGATGGGCGCACGGTGCATTGCTTACCAGTTTTCCGGGAGATACGACAATGGCTTCGTTACGTGAAGTTGAACAAATTGCGCATGGCGGTAATGCCAGAGTCCAGCGTTAAAAATGTTTTTCGAAAGAGCATATTAAAAATCAAACAAAATCGGTGTGGAATAAAAAGGGGAACCGGCATTTAGTAATAGACGGTTTGATGCCAAATTTTGTTAAATTTTCGGCAGCGGCCAAATCTATCACACATCATGTTCGATTTTTTGTTATATTGGCGCTTTATTTTATGAACAACGAGAAAAACATTTTTTAGGAGATTGATTCTATGTCCGTTAACTTAATTCCTCCCCACGGTGGTACGCTGAAGCCTTTGCTTTTGGAAGGCGAGGCCTTAACACAAGAAATTGAAAAGGCTAAAACATTACCGCAGGTGCGCATCACTTCGCGCGAAACATCTGACTTGATTATGCTGGGTATGGGCGCCTTTAGTCCCTTAGACGGTTTTATGCGTGAGAAAGATTACAAAACGGTGGTTACCGACATGCTGATGGCCGACGGGACGTTGTGGCCCATCCCCATTACTTTGGCCGTCACTAAAGAGCAGGCAACTTCTTTGAAAGAGGGGAACGAAATTGCCTTGGTCGATGATGAAAGCGGTCAGCTAATGGCCACGATGATGATTGAAGAAAAATACGAATACGATAAAAAACATGAGGCCAAACATGTTTTTCGCACGGATGATGAAGCGCATCCGGGTGTGGCCAAGATTTATGCTCAAGGCGATGTTTATTTGGGCGGTCCGGTGAAGGTTTTGAGCGAATTGCATTATCCAAAGGAATTTCAGGGTTATTACGCGCGTCCGGAGGAAACGCGAGCTATTTTTGCCGATAAGGGCTGGAAAACCATTGCCGGATTTCAAACGCGCAATCCCATTCATCGTTCTCATGAATATGTGACGAAAATTGCGTTAGAGGTAAGCGACGGTTTATTGATCCATCCTTTGGTGGGCAAATTGAAGGCGGGTGATATCCCTGCGGATATTCGCATGAAGGCTTATGAAGTTCTTATTGAAAAATATTATCCGAAAGATAATGTGGTGTTAAAGGTTTACCCGATGGAAATGCGTTACGGCGGCCCGCGCGAGGCGGTTTTGCATGCTATCTTCCGGCAAAATTTCGGGTGTACGCATCTGGTGATCGGACGCGATCATGCCGGGGTGGGTAGCTATTACGGACCGTTTGATGCGCAGGCTATTTTTGATGAGATTCCGGAAGGTAAATTGCAAATCAAGCCCTTGAAGATCGATTGGACGTTCTGGTGCCATAAATGTGACGGCATGGCTTCCATGAAAACGTGTCCGCACAGTAAGGAAGATCGGGTGATGATTAGCGGTACGAAATTACGTGAAATGCTTTCCAGAGGTGAGCGGCCGCCCAAGGAATTTAGTCGACCGGAGGTAGTAGACATTTTAATGGAGTATTACCAAACATTGAATAAAGAGAAATAAGAAACGGGAGTTGTGCAATGACAGAACAGAAAGCAACTAATATTGTTTGGCATCCTTCGATTGTCAAAAAAGAAGATCGCGAAAAACTATTGGGACAAAAGGGAGTGGTGATTTGGTTTACAGGCCTTTCCGGATCGGGGAAGTCTACTTTGGCGCATGCCGTGGAAGAAATGTTGCACAAAATGGGAAAATTGACCTACGTTTTGGATGGGGATAATATTCGTCACGGTTTAAACAAGAATTTGGGTTTCTCGCCCGAGGATCGGGAAGAAAATATTCGGCGCATCGGTGAAGTGGCAAAGCTGTTCGTAGATGCAGGCATTATTACCATGACGGCTTTTATTTCACCCTATCGCAAGGATCGAGATGCGGCAAGAGCCCTGTTGAACGAAGGGGAGTTTGTCGAGGTATTCGTAAAAGTACCGCTGGAAGTAGCGGAACAACGGGACCCAAAAGGATTATATAAGAAAGCACGAGCAGGGGAGATAAAACAATTTACAGGAATAGATGCACCTTACGAAGAACCGCTGCATCCCGAATTGCTGGTTGATACCAGCAAGCTTTCTTTGCAGGATAGTGCAAAGATGGTTGTTGATTATTTGAAAGAGAAGGGTATTGTTTAAGGCAAGAAGAAAAGGAAGTGAAGAAATATTGTGGCTGATGGCAATCAGCCACTTCCAAAAGTAGCGATTGATAGCAATCAATCGCTACTTTTTTTATTTCAATAGGACGGACCAAACATCATGCATACGATTGTGCCGTAAAATATAAATACCACCCCGATCGCTCCGAACTTTAAAATAATCGTAAGTGGGCCGACCGGCAATTTTATTGGCTTCGTACCAACGATCCACAATTTCTACCACTTTATGTTCTAATCCTTCGTATTCAAAACTCAACGGCCGTTCGGCCGGTTTATATCCGTCATAAGTTTTAACAGTGGTTATCTCAAAAATCATCTTCGACCCAGCCGTTTTGGAGAATTATTCGGACACGGTAAACAATTGAAATTGTAACGGGTAGCAACCCGTTACACCGCAACGCTGATAGCAATCAGCGTTGCGTCGCTCTCATCATCAAAAAACAGCCTTCCCAATCCCCTTCACCCTCATGACTTCTTTAGCCACGCTTTCAAATTTAAACCCTACTTGTTGTGGCCTATGGGCATCAGAACCCATCGTGACTTTTAGTCCATGTTGTGCAATTATTGGTAAAAACGACAAATCGGGATACGGTTCCCTGATCGCCTTACGAAAACCGGATGTATTTATCTCAATAGCCATTTCCTTCTCCTTTGCCGCGCGCAAAATAGCATCAATCTCGGCACTATTCTTTGATAGTAATGGTGCATTGGGCCGTTTAATTAAATCCAGATGTCCCACCACGTTAAAAAGTCCCGTTTCGATTCCCCGTTTGACCGCTTGCAGATATTCGGAATAGATTTCCTGTAAAGATTTGTTCGGAAAGTCATAAGAAAACACCCAATTCCCGCCCGGCCAATGGGCAATAAAATGCACCGACAGGATGACGACTTCAAAAGGATAAGCTTTGATCGTTCGTTCAAGGTACGATTCGTAGCCGTCGATGAAATCTGCTTCAATGCCCAAACGAATGGTAATTTCCGGATAGAGCGTTTGCAGACCTATGATTTCCCGAACATACTCGTCCAATTCCCTTTCATCCATGCGATGGGCGTTATCAAAACCATTGGGTAAAGGGATGTGGTCGGTGAAGGCAATTTCTTTCAAGCCAAGGCGAATGGCCTGTTCCACATATTCCCTTGTTGTACCTTCGGCATGTTTGCAGCGTTTTGTGTGAATATGAAAATCTTCTTGCCCGAGCATTCTGCTAATCCTTGATCGTTTTAAAAAATGCCATCAACAAATCCCTGTTTTGAACAGGCAGCTTATCATTTTGCAACAGTTTTTCGGATAGCAATCGGTACAATCGTAAAGAAGTTTCATCGCCGTGTTGGCACAAATAATTCACGTGTTCCCTGATGGTTCCCAAATCGCCTCGCTGAATGGGCCCGGATAAAATCTCTTGAAGCGTTTTTTGCGAAAAATTGCGCGCCGTTTGTTCTGCCAAAGGGCCCAATAATTTGCCCGCCGAAATATTGTCTATTCCGGCCTCGGCAAGAATTTCCGCTGCCCAGGTGTACAAAGCCGTCTGGAAATTTGCCGCTACAACCGCCGCCAGATGCACGGCTTTTTTTTGAGTACCATCGACCTGAATTATTTTAGGCCCGTTATTTCGCAAAAGTTCTTTTAAAGACGCCAGAATTTTTGCATCGCCTTGAAAAGTGCAGTAAATAGATTGCCAATGCTCAGCCGGTAAAAAAGGAATATTAAACGTTTGCAAAGGATGGAAACTCCCGATAGCTGCCCCTTGCTTCCGAAGAACATTAAGAATTTCCGCATCCGTTGCCCCGGAGGTGTGCACGACAAATTTATTTTTTAAGGAAAAGGACTGCAATCGGGAGACAACATCAGGAATTTGGTCGTCCGCCGTACAAATGAAAATGAAATGAGAGCTCTCGATAAGAGATGCAGAGATCTCGTTGAAATAAGCATCTTTGCCGATTACCGCAGTGAAAGCAGATTCGTACGGTCGAACGTCCATAATGCGCAAAGTAACCGCACGATTCTTCTGTAAAAGGCGGGCCAGACTGCTACCCAATTTCCCGAAACCGATAATCAGAACCTGTTGCATGACGATGATCCCGCCCTATTCATCACAAAAACTAAAAATGTTCGTCTTCCAGATGTTGGTTCATATATTTGTCCTTCGGGAAATAACGCATGTAAACAATATCGCTGAACATAATCGCTTCTTTGGAGTAAGGGTTAATGTTCAGTTCGTAAAACGTATCATCGATAAAGTGGGAAGCTTCTTTCCAGGTCTGAATTTGGTTCAACTTGTCCACAAATTCATTAAATGCCTGTTCGTTTTTTCTAAATAATTTTTTAATGATTTTGCGGCGGGTACGTCCTTTGATCATATTGTGTAAATCTTCCAAAGGACCTTCCGAAGCAATTTGGCGCGCTAAATGCTCGGCCAGATCATCCGCAACACGCGAAGATTTCGGTTTTTCTTCGACAGGCTCTTGATAGGTTTCTTGTGCCACGGGTGGTTCGGGCTCCGTGCTTTCCGGCTCGGGTTCTTGTGTTTCCGGTTCCGTTTCTTCAATTTCGGGCCCCTGTTCATCAAAAGAGTAAACCGGTTCTTCCGGTGGGGGAGGCGTGTATTCTCCTTCCGTTTCAACGGGTGGTGCTTCTGCCGGTTCTTCGGTTTCCGTTTTTTCCAGAGTTAATTCCTCTTCGAATTCCTCTTCATCTTCCTCTTCTTCTTCCTCCTCCTCTTCTTCAACAGGCGCCTGCTCGGGTACCTGTTCGGCGGGCGCCTCACCTACATCAATATCATCAACCGGTACATCAATTGTTTCCTCTTCAAGACTTTCAATGGCGTCGAATTCAACCTTTTCTGCCGGCGCTTCTTCGGGCTGGGTTAAACGTCCGAACAAAATGCTTTCGATCATATCGAAAGAAAGCTCGTTCAACTGGATTTCTTTTTGAGCCTGTTCGATTTTAGCTGCCAAATCCGTCAAATTACGATCGCGTAGGGCGGCATAAAGAACATTAACCGGCAGCGAAGTAACCTGTGTGCCTTGTGCCTCACTCAGAAAATTCATGATCGTTTTTAAGGCTTTTAAGGTCATCTCCACACGATTGCTACCAAAAACCTTTTCATCGATTTTATTCAAAAGCTCCACAAACTGTTCTTGGGAAATGGTTTTTAGGTATTTGGTGTTAAAATATTCCGATATGGCCTCTTTGTAGTATTCGAATTGGAAAAAATATTTTAATGTATCGTACACTTCGATGGTCGAAATAACAGGACGATCTTTAAACAAGAACTGAGTTAAGGTACGGTGCGGTTCAATGACGAAATTCATTTGCAGTTTTACCGCCCGCTCTAAAAGTTGATTGAACTTGGGCAAATTAAACTGTGCCGTTTGCTTTAACAAGTCGAAAATTTGATCGATGAGCACACGAATTTCCGGCAAATCGTAATTAAAGCGATCACTGCTGGAGAACTTTTCTTCTTCTTCACGAATCCAGAGTTCCACCTCCTGATCAAAAAAATGTTTGATCGACTGCGGAATATCCAGAGTCATTAAATAAGCCAAAGGAATTTCCGTCATTTTTTCATTGGTCAATACCTTTTTTCGAATACGTTCGATAAAGACATCAATAATTTCGTCTAACATGATCTAATCCTTTGTTTTTTTTAGATAAAATACATTTTTTCCCGATTAACGGCAAGATTAATCT
>CAZHIZ010000036.1:6909-24395 GCA_964532875.1 uncultured Caldithrix sp.
ATGTTTTTAACTTCTTCTTTTTGGCCGCCGGAAAAAGTACATTGTTTAAAATTAAACGGTAACCCGGCGAATTTTTGTGCAAACTCAAATCGGTCGGCGGATCCCCCACACGATGCGTGTAATCTTCCGGATCATGTCCGCCATAAAAGGTAAAGGTACCTTTGCCCAAATTCCCGTGAATGTATTTTACCTCGTCCGTACCTTCGATTTTACCCATAATCGTAACATTAGGCTTAATCAGTTCTTCACGAAACATGGTCGTTTGGCCCATAAAACCTTTAATCACATTAACATGATCTTGCGTAAGCATGGTAGGTACGGGATCGTACTTGGCCGAAAATTCGAACAACGTAAAATAGTCCGATTCCGGATCGCGAACGCGCGGCATGTAGCTGGGAGGCACGTCGATATTGGAAAATTCGTAAACGGAGGGATCCGTAATCAGTTTAAAGTTTTGAAAAGCAAATGTTTGACTAAAATCCAGCTTCTTCTGATAATCGGGATCGATTCCGTCTCCGTCAAAAACCGCATCGCAAATATCGGTATTTTGTGCCGCCAGGGCAATGTCCAAGGCATCGGTGGCCGAACACATGGCAAATAAAAATCCTCCGTTAACCACAAACCGCCGAATCTCAATGGCGACCGCCGCTTTTTCTTTGCTGACCTTCTTGAAACCCAACTCATGGGCTAACTTTTCCGCCGCCATTTGTTCGCGAATGTACCAGGGTTGATTGTGGAAGGCCGCCCAGAATTTGCCGTATTGACCCGTGAAATCTTCATGATGTAAATGCAGCCAATCATAGTCGGCAAGCTTCCCGGCCAAAACTTCACGATCGTACACCTTGTCGTATTTGATTTCGGCGTAATCCAAAGCCAATGTAACTGCGTCATCCCAGGGTAACGATGTGGGCGGGGTGTAAACGGCAATTTTCGGCGCCTTTTCCAACAGCACACGATCCATATTGTTGTTCTCTATTTCGGCATAAATGCGGTTAACCTGAGCACCGTTTTTCAACTCGAATCGAACACCGCGCAAGGTACATTCGTCACGGAAAGGTTTGCTGTCCGTAAATAAAAAGGAACCGCCGCGGTAATTCAGCAGCCATTCTACATTCACGCCCTGTTTCAGAACCCAATAGGCGATTCCGTAGGCCTTTAAATGGTCGGTTTGGCTTAAATCCATGGGGATTAGAATGTATTGCGCCCAGACGCCGTTAACAAAAAACAAAAGCAAAAACAGCCATTTGACGATACGCTTCATTTACTCCACCTGCGCTTTCAAATAGGTTTTACGGATATATCGAGCCTTTTCCCGAGCTTTTTCCAAAAGGAAACTGTCGGGATATTTGGTGATGAGTGTTTGATAGGTCACGAATGCCTCTTTCCATTGACCCTGCTTTTGCCGGGCCGTGGCCAAAAGAAAATACAGCCGATCATTGTTGACGTAATCCGGATATTCTTTTTCAATGGCACGAATCAAAGAAGCCGCCCGCTCGAATTTTCCCAATTTAATGAATAGGCGAACCGCTTGTTCACCGCATTGTGCGCTTAGGGATGAATGTTTTTTGGCTAAAGATTCGAATACACGTGCAGCTTCCGAAAGTTTCTTTTGGCGAATGAGCAATTCCGCATGTCCGTATTGTACCAGAACGGTCGAATCGCTTTGGCTGCGGTTCAACAACAATAAGCGTTCCAGAACATTGTTGGCCAGCGAATCTTCGGGCGAAAGTTTTTGCGAAAGTGCCTGAAACGCTTGGCGTGCCGGGGTCAATTTCCCCTGATAAAACAGAAGGTCGGCCTTTTTAAAGTCGACCAAATGGGTGTACATGGCGGAACGAATGCGGTTTAAAGTGTGCAGTGTCCCGGGCAAATCGCCTTTCATCAAATAACATTCCGACAGTTTAAGACGCGTTCGATCCTTGTATCGATAGTCGATGGAAGTTTGCAAAACTTTTCGGTACCAGTCAATCGCCTGATCCACATCCTGATAGTACTTTAAAGCCAAGTCACCCTTCAAATCGTAAGCCGCCCAACGGTAGCCTGAGGCGGGCCGGGCCTTGATCAAAGCATCGGCAAACGATTCGGCCTTTTTGATTTTTTTAAACGATTCTTTTTCTTGCCCCGCCTGAGCCAACTGCCGGGCCCAGCGGTAATAATTGCGTGCCAATTCCAATTGGAACATTTGACGCTGTTTTTGATCGCTCGCATCTCTCCGTAAAATTTGTAACGCTTTAACGGCAAAATCGTAAGCTTCGGCATCGGCCGCCTTATGGGCAAATCGTAACAGATAATTACTGGCGCGCATTTTTTTGTAGATCGACAAATAAACGTCAAAAGCCGCAGCAAATTTCTTGCTTCTTAAGTATAAATCGGCCAACAATTCGCTGGCCCCTATTAAATCGCGGTTATCTTTTTGGTATTCCTGTAAAACTTTAATCATGGGCCAAATGGCCGAGGTATCCGAGCTCATGGCAATGATTTGCGAACGAATGTAGCCGTATTGCGTAGGGAAAGCCTTAAAATAGTTCAAATAATTTTTTAAGGCCTCGGCGTAATCGAGTCGGGCGCGGTAAATCAGAGCAATTTCGCGGTACAAACTTTTTTGCCGGGGAATGTGCTCGATGGCAGCCCGGTACACCCGAATGGCGCGTTCGTACAAACGCAACTGAATTAAATTCGCACCTAACGAGCGGTACAGGTAAATATTTTTAGGATATTTTTGAAGAAGAGAATCCCACAGGGCAAAAGCCTTGTCCGCTTGGCCGTCCAAATAGTAAGCCCGCCCCAATTTGATTTTGTACTCGAGATTTTCAGGGTATTTGCGGATTAAATCGTTGAGAAATGAAATCAATTCCGGATATTGTTTTAATTTTTCGTAACAGTCCTGAATGTTTGTGATTAAAATGTAATTCGGTTTGCTTGAATGGAAGATTTTCAGGTACAAAGACAACGCCTGTTCGTAGTTGCCCGAGTTTTTCAGAAAATCGGCAATTTTTTGTTCCCGGTTCGGGGCCTGAGCCGAAACGGTTAAAATCATAATGAAAACGAAAAAGGCGGTGTGCAAAAATTTAGGAAAATAACGGTAAAATTTCATCGCAAACAGCCATCCCCTTTTTGGTTAAGCGAAAATACGGCAATTCCCAATAAGCGAATTCCTTTGAAAGTAACAAATCAATAGTTGAACGATACGAATCGTAAAAAGATCGCCCGAAATGTTGTTTAAAATACAGGGTGTCCAGTCCTTCGTAGGTGCGCAAACGCAAAAAGATGTGTTCGAATTCCTCGGTTGCCTTATCGATAATCTCGCGAAAAGCCACCGCCGATGCGCCGGACTTTAATCTGGCAAGATAGGTGCTCAAAGATCGCACGTTGGCCCGGCGTTCACCTTGCCAAAAGGAATGAGCCGAAGGGCCGAACCCCAAATAGGGCACATGCTGCCAATATTTGTAATTGTGCCTGGAATAAAATTGGGGAGCGCGTGCAAAATTGGACACCTCGTATGCCGGGTAACCGTGTTTCTCCAAATACGAGTTGGTGCTGAAAAAAAAGTCCAGTTCTTCTTCTTCGCTTTTAGCTTGCAACAATCCCCTCTGTTTGCGCACGTAAAACGGCGTTCCCTCTTCGAAGATCAAATTGTAAGCGGAAATGTGTTCCGCTTGCAATTGTACGGCCTGCTCTAAAGTAGCCTTCCATTGCTTTTTTGTCTGACCGGGCAAAGCGTAAATCAAGTCGATGCTGATATTGGTAAAGCCCGTTTTTCGGGCCAATGCGAATGTTCTTAACGCTTCGTCCGCGGAATGAATGCGTTCCAATAAGCGCAATTCCCCTTCATTAAAACTTTGCATGCCGATGCTCAAGCGATTAACCCCCAACGCGCGGTACGCCGCCAAATACGATTCGACCACCGTGCCGGGATTGGCTTCCAATGTAATCTCACAATCCGAAGAGATGGTAAATTGTTTGCGTAAAGTTTGTAAAATAGAGGCCAGTTCTTCCGGGGTTAAAAGGGAAGGCGTACCGCCGCCGAAATAGATGGTGTCGAAAACCGCAGTCGTGGAAACGGTTGCCCCAACCTGTTCGATTTCCTGCAAAAGCGCTTGAATGAACAGCCCTTTGTCCTGCAAAGCGGTGACCGAATAAAAATCACAATAACCGCATTTGCGTTCGCAAAACGGAATGTGCAGGTAAATACCGGGATTGAACGAGGTATTTTTTTGCTGTGATTTCATCGAATAACGCGGCCGATGCGACCGAAACGTATTTTCTTAAAAATATTGGTTATGGGCTCCTTGGAATCCCAGGAAAAATAGATGATCAAAGCCTGGCCCACAATTTCCGAATGATCCACAAAACCCCAAACACGGCTATCGGAACTGTTGTCGCGGTTGTCTCCCATCATCCAATATTTACCCTTCGGAATGGTGATGGGTCCGTAATTGTCGCGGCTGCCCAGGTTGCGAAAGGTGGGGAAAAAGAAATGCCCCTCGTCCCGCTGAAAAATACGCGGGTCCACAAATTTAGCGTGTGGCGGCAGGGGAAATTTCTTCCCGTCCACGTAAACCACTTTATTGATTATTTCCACCGTCTGGCCGCCTTTGGCAATGCAGCGTTTAATGTAATCCAGGGAATGATCCCGCGGATAGCGGAAGACAACCACATCGTACGGTTGGGGTTGACGCAGGGCCGGAAAACGGAACCAGGGTACGTCGAAACCGATTTTGGTGTACGGAATGCCGATCCAGTCCGGCGTACGCATGCCGTAATTGAATTTATTGACCAATAAAAAATCACCGATTAGCAGCGTATCTTCCATGGAAGATGTGGGAATGGTGTAGGCTTGAATTAAAAACTGCCGAATAATCAAAGCGGCAATTAATGCAGAAAATAATCCCTCGGTTAAGCCTTTAAACCGGCTTTTCTTTTGCACAACAGGCTTGCTCAAAAAGTGCCTCCTAATTCCTTAATCTTTGCACTTCTGTAAAATTAAACTCCGGCTGTCATTCTTCTGATGAGCAAAGCAGCGAAGAAATCATTATTATTTAATGTACGGCATTCTTCGCTTCGCTCGGAATGACAATGAATGCCATTTTGCAGAAGCTTACTTAATCTTCTTTATTCATCGAGAGAACCGCCAAAAACGCTTCCTGCGGAATTTCAACCCGACCAACTTGTTTCATACGCTTTTTGCCCTCTTTTTGTTTCTCCAAAAGTTTGCGTTTGCGCGTGATGTCGCCGCCGTAGCATTTGGCCGTCACGTTTTTACGCAGCGGTTTAACGGTTTGGCGTGCAATAATTTTGCTGCCGATGGCCGCCTGAATGGCCACCACGAACAGTTGGCGGGGAATCAATTCTTTTAAATGCCGACATAATTTTTGGCCCATTTCGTACGCTTTGTCTTCGTGAACAATGGTCGAGAGGGCATCCACCGGTTCTCCGTTAATCAAAATATCCAACTTTACCAATTTACCGGGCCGATAACCTTCCAGCTCGTAATCAAATGAAGCGTACCCGCGTGAGACCGATTTCAACCGATCGTAAAAATCGAAAATGACTTCGGACAGCGGAAAAAGAAATTCCATGTCCACACGTGAGGGATCCAAATAATTGGTCGCTTTGAACACGGCCCTTTTTTCCTGCGAAAGTTTCATGATGTTGCCGATGTACTCGGCCGGGGTAATGATTTGCGCGGCAATGTAGGGCTCTTCAATGCGATCAATGGTACCCGGATTGGGTAAATCGGTGGGCGTGTGAATTTCTTTCATCTCACCATTGTGCAGATAAACACGGTACACCACATTCGGCACGGTGTTGATGATGGCTAAATTGTATTCGCGTTCCAGGCGTTCGTGCACAATTTCCATGTGCAATAATCCCAGAAATCCAACCCGAAAGCCGAAGCCCAGAGCCTTGGAGGTTTCCGGTTCGTAAATTAAAGCCGAGTCGTTCAATGATAATTTTTCCAGGGCATCCCGCAGATTCTCGAAATCATCGGATTCGATGGGATAAATACCCGAAAAAACCATGGGCTTGATCTCTTTGTAACCCGGTAAAGGTTCTTTGGCCGGTTTTTTGCTGTGGGTTACCGTGTCGCCCACATGAATGTCTTTGACGTTCTTGGCGCCGGAAATCAAATAACCCACTTCACCGGCACGCAATTCGTCCGTTGGCTGGCGTTTTAAACGTAAGACGCCGATCTCCTCCGCCTGGTAGGTGCGATGGGTATTGAAAAAAATGATGGGGTCGTTTTTGCGTAACGTGCCGTTAAAGATGCGAATGTAACTGATGGCTCCCCGATAGTTATCGAACAAAGAATCAAAAATCAATGCCTGCAGCGGTGCCTCGGGATCGCCCTCGGGCGGCGGAATTTCCCGCACAATGGCTTCCAGAACATCATCCACGCCCAGACCGGTTTTAGCACTGGTTAGCAGAATTTCGTCTTCCTTGCAGCCGATTAAATCGATGATTTGTTGCTTGACCACATCCACCTGAGCGCTGGGTAAATCCACTTTGTTAATCACTGGAATAATGACCACATCGTTTTCCAGAGCCAGGTACAAATTGCTGATGGTTTGCGCCTCGATGCCCTGAGCCGCATCCACCAAAAGCAGGGCTCCTTCGCAGGCTGCCAAACTGCGGGAGACTTCGTAGGTAAAATCCACATGTCCCGGCGTATCGATGAGATTTAAAATGTATGTTTGGCCGTCTTTGGCTTGGTAATGCATGCGCACCGCATGCGATTTAATCGTGATGCCGCGCTCCCGTTCCAGATCCATGTCGTCCAGAACCTGGGCCTTCAATTCGCGTTGCGAAAGCGTGTGCGTGCGCTCCAGCAAACGATCGGCCAGGGTCGATTTTCCGTGATCAATGTGTGCGATAATGCTGAAATTTCGAATGTATTGTTGTTTCATTCTGCCTCAATATGTCCGTATTATTAAAACTAATAAGTTAGCTATTGAACTATCTAAAAGCAATTTTTGTAAAAGGATAGAGATACGAAACTACTAACCGCTGGGCAGGGGAAAAATTGGCTTGTAAAAGATGTCTGTTTTCGTGTGCCAGGTTAGTTGTCTAAATCCCGATAAAACGCGTTGAATTTTGTCGGTTGCGAAATAAAAAAATTATTTGTAAGTTCGCTCGGCATTAATAAAATGTTGCGTATTTCTTAAAACCGGCCGATACCAATACTATTGGCAGAACAGTAAAATTAAGATTGACGGGTGCACATTGACACTGGAAGAAAAAATTAGAATCCTAAAAAAAAATAAAAACATTCCGCGACACATCGGGATTATTATGGACGGTAACGGTCGTTGGGCCCAGAAACACGGTTTGCCCCGCGTTGCCGGGCACAACGAAGGAGTGACCTCCGTCGAGGAAATCATCGATGTGTGTACGGAAATCGGCGTGCAATACCTGACCATTTACACCTTCTCCGAAGAAAACTGGCGGCGTCCGACCTGGGAAGTGGCCTCCTTGATGCAGTTGCTGGTAACCACGATTAACCGCCAACTTAAGCGCCTGATGGAACGAAACGTACGTGTGCAAACCATCGGACATTTAAATAAATTGCCGGATTTTGCGCGCAAAGCCATGTTAAGAGGCATGGAACGTACCAGGGACAATACGGGGTTGGTGCTCAACGTGGCCTTGAGTTACGGGGGGCGTCAGGAATTGGTGGATGCCTTTAAAGCCATGAGCCGGCAAATTGCGGCCGGAGAATTGACGCCCGATGAAATAAACGAATATGTGGTCGCTCGCTATTTGTACACTGCGGAACAACCCGATCCCGATTTAATTATCCGTACCGGAGGCGAACACCGTATTAGCAATTTTTTGTTGTGGCAAATTGCTTATGCCGAAATCTATTTTACGGACATTCCCTGGCCCGAATTCCGTAAAGAACCGTTTGTCGAAGCCCTTTGGGATTACATTCACCGCGAACGGCGCTTCGGCATGATCAGTGAACAAATCCGACAAAAAGAAAAAGCCTGAGTGTGGCCAATAAAAATGAAAACCCCGTATTATGCGCATAAAACAAACCATGTATCTTTCTTGGCCGCGCCGTGTTTTATGAGGGCGGTTATTAGACGTACTTTAAAACCATGAATACCTATCAACAAACCATCCGCGAAATTTACGGCCTGCAAGAATTTGCCATTAAACTGGGGCTGCAAAACATTGCCGATTTTGTTCGGCGTCTTGGCCATCCCGAACAGCGCTATCCGGTCATTCATATTGCCGGCACCAACGGCAAAGGTTCCACGGCTTTTTACATCGCTTCGTTCTTACAAGCGCACGGTTTAAAAGTAGGGCTGTACACCAGCCCCCATTTGAAAGATTATCGCGAGCGGATTCGCGTTAACGATCGGTGGATCGATCCCGAATTCATTGTGGATTTTTGGCGGGAACACAAGGAGTACGTGTACCGGCGTAAAGCCACGTTTTTCGATACGACCACGGCTCTGGGATTTAGCTATTTTGCCCGGAATAAAGTGGATGTGGCCGTCATCGAAACCGGTTTGGGCGGCCGTTTGGATTCCACCAATATTGTACAGGCGCAACAAATCGTTTTAACGCCGGTGCATTTTGACCACCAAAAGCAACTGGGGAATACCCTGGCTCAAATTGCCGCCGAAAAAGCGGGCATTATCAAAGGTGATGCCCCCGTTTTTTGTGCGCCCCAGGTTACGCAGGTGTACGAAGTGTTTAAACAACGCAGTACGGATACGCGCCGTTTTTACTACCTGCCGCAACTGCTGAAAATGGACCTTTTGGAAGAATCGTTGGATGCCCTGCGTTTTAAAATATCCTTTAAAAACGGCCTTTTCTCCGAACAAATATTCCGCAGCCGGCAGGTGGGTGATTTTCAGGCGCAGAACATGGCTCTGGCGATGCTCACGGCCGGAGAATTTTTAAAAGAGCAAGGTCAAACAATCGATGTTTCTAAAATACAGGAAGTTTTGCAAAACAAAATATGGCCCGGTCGCCTGCAAACCGTTCAGAAACAGCCCCGGATCGTTTTCGATGTCAGTCATAATTTAAGCGGCATTCAAAAAACGACTGATTATGTTAAGAGGATGCATTCTGCACGAAACATTCATTTAATATTGGGATTGTTAGAGACCAAGGATTTTAAACCGATTGTAACTTATTTGAGCAAACAAAATCTAAATACTTTGCTAACGGAGCCGAATACCCATAAAAAACTTGCCGCAGCGATATTGGCAAGCGAATTTAAGCGTCATTCCGTTCCCGTGCAGATAATCCCCGACCCGTATGCCGCCTATGAAAAAGGGCGTTTGTCATTAAGGGATTCCGATCTCTTGTTGGTCATGGGCAGCCACTATTTAATCGGTGATTTGATGAACCGTTTAAAAATTTAATCGTTAAAGGGAATAAGTCGATGACGAATCGACGGAATGTTGCTTTGTTCCATCACGCAAAAATTCAAATTTTGATTTGACATAATAAGGGAATGCTTTTATATTTCCTTTTACAAATAATATTTTAAAGAATTCCGTTTCAATCATTCCCTGATTGTCAAATTCGTACTTTAGAAATTTCCGGTAGGTAAAAATAGAATAATCTGACACTTTAAAATAACAACGAGGTTTATTCATGTTAGACATTGAAGAACTTAAAAAGAAAAAAATTTCCGAGCTGACGGAAATTGCTCAGGAAATGAATATTTCCGGAATCTCCGGTCTGAAAAAATCAGAATTGATTTTTAGAATTTTGGAAGAACAAACCGCCCAGGAAGGTCTTATTTTTTCCAAAGGCGTTCTGGAAATTTTACCGGACGGTTACGGCTTTTTGCGTTCTCAGGATTACAACTATTTGCCGGGCCCGGACGATATTTACGTTTCGCCCTCGCAAATCAAACGTTTCGGCTTGCGCACCGGCGATACGGTGACGGGGCAAATTCGTCCGCCCAAAGAAAACGAGCGATTCTTTGCCCTGTTGCGCGTGGAAGCCGTTAATGACGAATCGCCCGAAAAAGCGCGCGAGCGTGATCTGTTTGAGAACCTGACACCGCTTTACCCCATGGAGCGCATCAATCTGGAAACCACCAGTAAGGATTATTCCATGCGCATCATGAATTTGTTAACACCCATCGGTAAGGGGCAGCGCGGTTTAATCGTAGCTCAGCCCCGAACCGGTAAAACCATCCTTTTGCAAAAAATTGCCAATTCCATCACCAAAAATCATCCCGAAGTTACTTTAATGGTTTTGCTCATCGACGAACGCCCGGAAGAAGTAACCGATATGCAGCGTTCCGTAGATGCCGAAGTCATTTCGTCCACGTTTGACGAACCGGCCGAGCGCCACGTTCAGGTAGCGGATATGGTGCTGGAAAAAGCCAAACGTTTGGTGGAATACAAACGGGATGTGGTCATTTTGTTGGATAGTTTAACCCGATTGGCCCGCGCCCACAATACGGTTGTTCCCCATAGCGGAAAAATTTTGTCCGGTGGTATCGATTCCAGCGCTCTGCAAAAGCCCAAACGCTTTTTCGGTTCGGCTCGTAATGTGGAAGAGGGGGGCAGTTTAACCATTATTGCCACGGCTCTGGTGGATACCGGTTCGCGCATGGACGAAGTGATTTTCGAAGAATTCAAAGGAACCGGTAACATGGAATTGATGCTGGATCGCCGTTTGACCGACCGACGCATCTTCCCCTCGATCGACATCAATCGTTCCGGTACGCGTAAGGAAGAATTGTTGCTATCGCGCGAGGAATTGGCTCGTGTTTGGATTTTACGCAAATTATTGAATGAAATGAATCCCATTGAGGCTATGGAATTTCTTCTGAACAAAATGGCCGAAAGCAAAAATAACCGCGAATTCCTACGCAACATGAATTCGTAATACGCCGTGAAAAATTCTTTGCAATTGGCTGAAATATGCCTTAAATTACACGGCTTAAAAAATAATGATTAAGGAGGTTTGTCGTGAAAAAGGGTATCCATCCCGAATATAAACTTGGTACGGTGACCTGTGCTTGTGGGAACACATTTCAAACCCGTTCCACCGTTGGTGATTTGAAAGTTGAAATTTGTTCTGCCTGTCATCCCTTCTTCACCGGAAAACAGAAGTTGGTTGACTCGGCAGGTCGCGTTGAAAAGTTCATGAGAAAATACAATTTAAAATAATATTGTTGATTACGTTCTCAAGCAAAAAACGGAATGAAATGGGTTGCCATATCATTCCGTTTTTTTGTTTAAGATAAAATCCATTGAGGTAAACCATGTCCGAACAGTTTGAAGAAAAAATCATGCCCGTGGGCGGGCAGGCCGTCATCGAAGGCGTTATGATGCGTTCACCCAAACGTATTGCCACGGCCGTACGGCGAGCCAACGGCAAAATAGAAGTGCGGGTGGATGAATTCCAATCGTTAATTCAAAAACACAAATTTTTAAATATTCCCGTTCTGCGCGGCGCCATTATGCTAATCGAAGTGATGATTCAGGGGATTAAAACCCTGCAATGGTCGGCGGACAAAGCCATGGAAGATGCCGAAGAGCAGGAAGCGGCAGAAAAGGGCAAACCATCCAAGAAGGGCAAGAAAAAAGGCATGTCCACGGCCGGAGCCGTGCTTTCCATGAGCATAGCCTTGCTGGTAGGGGTGGCCTTTTTTTACGTTTTACCACTGTATTTAACCACCGCGTTGTTTGATGTGGAAAAGCAGGCGCTTACCTTCAATTTGTTTGCCGGAATCATTCGCATTGTTTTCTTTCTCCTTTACATCTGGGGTATTTCTTTTATGAAGGACGTCCGTCGCCTGTTTGAATATCACGGTGCGGAACATAAAACGGTCTTCGGCTTTGAAGATCGCGTGCTGCTTTCTCCGGAAAATCTAAAACCCTACACCACATTTCATCCGCGCTGCGGAACCAGTTTCCTGGCCATTGTCATGGTCATCAGTTTGCTCTTTTTTGCCGTGGTAGACACCTTTATTATCTGGGCTACCGGCCATATTTCCCTGAGCATCCGCCTGGCCGTTCATTTACCGCTTATTCCTGTGGTGGGCGGTATCAGTTACGAAGCTTTGAAAGCCTCCGCCAAAAATTTACAAAATCCTTTGGTTAAACTGGGCATAGCGCCGGGACTTTGGCTGCAACGGATTACCACCAAAGAGCCCGATCCTGAGCAGTTGGAGGTGGCCATCGTGGCTCTCAAAAGCGCCCTTGGCGAAGAATACGCTTCCGAATTGGCAGATGATCCGCAAATTCAATCCGAAGTCGTTCCCGTCAGCGCATAAGGAGAATCGTTTATGAAAGAAAAAATCATTCGTTTGCAAGAACGTCTGCACGAGCTGGACAAACGTCTTTCCGATCCGGACATTTTTAACAATCAAAACGAGTATCGGGAGGTTTCCAGAGAACACAATGAAATCAGTAAGATTTTGGAAGTGGGTATTCCCTATTTGAATGCCCTGAATGCCCTGGAAGAAAATCGGGAAATTGTTAAAGAAGACAGCGATGCCGACTTGGTGGAACTGGCCAAAGAAGAGATTCCGCAACTGGAAGAGCAGGTAAACGAGTTGGGCGAAAAACTAAAACTGTTGCTCATTCCCAAGCATCCGGATGATCATAAAAACGCCATCATGGAAATTCGTGCCGGTACGGGCGGAGACGAAGCGGCTATTTTTGCCGGTGATTTGTACCGCATGTACGCCCGTTATTGTGAGAATCACGGTTTTAAAATAGACATCATGAACTCGACGCCCTCGGAGCGGGGCGGATTCAAAGAGATTATTTTTCTCGTGGAAGGTCCCGAGGCCTACGGAACGCTGAAATTCGAGAGCGGCGTCCATCGTGTGCAACGGGTTCCGGAAACCGAAACACAGGGGCGTGTGCACACTTCGGCGGCCTCCGTGGTGGTTTTGCCCGAGGCGGAAGACGTGGACGTGCACATCGATCCCAATGAACTGCGTATCGATGTCTTCCGTTCCAGCGGGCCCGGCGGGCAAAGTGTGAATACAACCGATTCGGCCGTACGTATTACGCATTTACCGACGGGCATTGTGGTTACCTGTCAGGATGAAAAATCCCAGCACAAAAACAAAGCCAAAGCCTTAAAAGTGTTGCGTACCCGTTTACTGGACATGGCTCAGAGCGAACAACGTTCGGCCATTGATGCCCAACGCAAATCCATGGTGGGCAGCGGCGATCGCAGCGCCAAAATCCGCACCTACAATTTCCCGCAAGGCCGGGTGACCGATCACCGTATCGGCTTAACGCTGTACAAGCTGGACCGCATCATGGAGGGCGAACTGGACGAATTGATCGAAGCTTTGCATCTGGCGGATCGCAACGAGCAGTTGAAAGCTCAGGATTAAAAGAAAACCCGCATTAAAAAATCGCCAGCGCAATAAGCGGACGAAACTCTTCAAGGTGAAGGGATGAAACGGTGATGCGCTCAAGCGGCCGTTCAGTAAATCGGCTTTTTCTTGCAGGCCGCATGTGCATTTCGCAAGACGATTGACCAAATCAAAACGTTGGGGAGTGCGGAGAGACATGGACCGATTGCCGAATATGGAAATCCTGCAAAAATATTATTCCGGCTTTTTAATTTCACGCCCTGTGGGTAATAATGCCTTTTCGTTCGACAAACGGGTGAATAAACAGATTTACGTTCCGCCGCTTGTTGAAGGATCTCCGTCGGATTTGGCGGTGGGCTACCACATCGCATTTTCCGAGATCGATGAAGGAATCGAGTTTAACGGTTTGGGGCTGGCGCAATTCATCGTCTTTCGTTGGCACGATGTTCCCGTGTTCATTTTTGACAATCATAATCATGCCTTTTTTTTCTGGACGTACGGATTGCGGCAGGGGCTGTTTTCGCCCGGTTTGCCTTTAGTCCATGTGGATCAGCACAGCGACATGTGGAAGCCGCATATTTGGCCGGCCTTTTCTTTGCGCGACGACAATTTGCTGGATCAGGCTTTTGCCTACACCAATTTTACCATTAACGTCGGGAATTTCATCAAACCGGCCCTGCATTTAAACTACTTCAGCGACATTACGATCATCACCGGCAGCATTGATTTCGAACTGACCTTCGACGGGCCCATCGTATTCGATTTGGACATGGATGTTTTTGCCCCCGTTATGGATTACATCGGCAATCCGTACAAAATAGATGTCATCCGGCGCTGGATGGAACAGGCCGCTTTTATTACCGTTGCCACCAGCCCTTTTTTTATGAATCAACCTCTGGCCATCGACTTCATCCGCAAAATATTCGAAGAATAGCTTGCCGTTGACCTTGCCGGTGATTAAATTGATGTGGCGCAAAGACGGCTCTCGGTTTTGAACCGATATTACAAAAGAAACGGTCGAATATTGCAGGTTAAATTGAGGTACGATTCGCTACAGTCCGATGGACTTTCCATTTCGTGCCAAATGCAAGACTATTTTACCGTCCAAAATTTAAAGCAGGAGAAAAGGATGAACGGTTTAATAAAAACGATGCTCGTCTCGGTTTTAACGGCCACGTGCCTTTTTGCCCAACAAAATGCTACGCACAGTGCCCAAATCGATACGCTTTTGCAAAATCAAAAGAAGATGCTTCGCAATCAATCGGTTATCTTAAAAAACGTAAAGCACCCTTACGTTTTGCAGGGCAAAAAAGCGGGCATTGCCTTTAATCCGATGCTGGCCCTGGCCGGAAGCGCTTCCCAGCAGCTTATTCTCTCCGCTGCCTTTTCCTTGTTTAAATTTAAGGGCAGTGAAATTATTTTTCCCATCTATTACAATCATTCCTACAAAAAAAATGATCCCAGAGATGTTCTGACGGCAGATGTGCAGTATCGAAAATTTTTCAATAAAGAGCGGCCGGGATTTTTTGCCAGTGCCGGCCTGCGGGTGGCCTATTTAAAGGGCAAAAAATACAATGATTATGCCGATCCGAGACCCTATCCCCAATCGAATGAACCGTACGATCCCGTTGTAACATCGGTAACAAAATTCGGGTTGTATTTCGGAATCGGCTACCGCTATTTTAGTCGAAGCGGTTTGTATTGGGGCGCGGATATGGTTTTGGGGACTTATTTTTCGGACAATACCAATACCTTCGATGATACGTTCATGGACGCCTCGCGCATTTTATTCGATGCCTCGTTTCTGCGCGTCGGTTACGCCTTCTGATTTTCTTCTCCGGATGTGAGTTGTGGGGCAAATTGCCTTTACAGGGTCAGAGAAACGCTTATTTCGTGACGAAAATGATTGCGATCTAAAATATTGGTTAGCCCGTTTTGGGGCTGGTAAAGGGCATCGGACACTCTGGAAAATTTTAAATACGTGGCCTGATATGCCAAAATTAAGCCGTCCAGATCAAAATGAACCCCGCCGCCGATCATAACAATGGGAGCTGCCATATTCACGTCCATATCGATTACGGGATAGTGTCTGCTCTGCGTGTAAAACGAATTGAGCCAGAGTGATCGGGATACTTTTAAATGGACGTTCAGGAATAAAAGCGAATCTTTGAAGCTGCTGCTGCGTGTTAAACGCACGCCTCCGGTCAGCCATAAATTATCCAAATGCAATGTGGCGCTGGCGTTAACGTACTTGGGTGTGTAGGCACTGCGTATTTCTTCATTATCGACATATTCTTTGACCCGGTTGGAAAAAACATCGAGAAAAAGAACATCACCCAATTTTTGTTCGATTCCCAAATCCAGAGTTCGCACTTTAGAGTTTTCCCATGGTTCTGATCCGCTCACCCGATCAATGAATTTGACGTTTTGGAAATTCCCGCGGGCGGCAAGGGCCAAACCGAAGCTCAAACGAAAGCCCAGCGTTAAGGAAAAGATTTCCGAGATTTCTTTGTAGCTGTGAAGCCGCACGGGCGAATTTTTAATTTCTTTAGCGCTTTCCGCCGTCTGTTTGAAGCGGTTGGCATAATTCAAAGCCAGTTGAAAGGTGCCGCCGCCTAAAAATATCCCGGCGCGGTAGGAACGGTTGGTTATCTTCAGGCGCCGGTAAACGAAATCCGGGTAGGTTTTGTGTTTAAGCGTGTAATTTTCGTAAACGGCTCCGCCCGCTATGACCGCCCCTTCTTGAATGGCGGCCGGATTCCAGGTCCAGCGGAAAATATCATTGCCCGGTTCGCGGGGAATGGTATTCAAAAGAACGATGGAACGCCACGGTTTGTGGCCGCCCGCGCGTTCTGCCGATGAGCGCTGTTCCGCACGTTTCAAGTGCACCATGCGGTTTGCCGCCCGATTGGGTACAACGACAATCGTTTCGCGCTCTTCTTTAAAGCCAGGGGCCGTTACCCGCAAGGCGTAAGAAGTGGCCGGTAACTTGTGAATGACCAGTTGGGCCGTATCCTGTGCAACCAGTTGACGGTTAAAATCGTACAGGGCAATTTGCGCATTTGGCGGGTCGGCGCTAATGCGCACTTCTCCGGCCGGAAACGAGGGATAGAAATTGATCTTTTGGAACGTATTCGCCGTCAATGGGATGGTACGTTGCGTGGAATCCATGCCGGCCAGGTAAATGTTCACGGTAACCAACTTAGGCTCGAAAGTAAGAAGCGTGTTGGCCGGAAAACGTTTGCCATCGATGGTAACACGGGCATAGTCGTAGGTATTAATTCTCAGGAAAGCACGCAATTTTTTTAGGACGAACTGTTTGCCGGTAAGCGGTTTTTTGATGTGCACCAATTGCTCGATTTTCTGGTAACCGTTTTTTTCGATGCGCATCAAATGGGCGCCTACCGGATACATCGTTTCCAACGGAGTCGTATTTACAAAAACATCGTCTAAATAAACGGCGGCGCCGGACGGCCGGCTGCTCACCTGCAAACGGGCATATTCCTGTTTCCGTAATTTGCAGGTGAATTTTAAATGATCTTTGTCCACGGTAATGGTATCGCGAAAGGTCTGAAATCCGGCGGCTTTAATGCGGATACGATGTGTGCCCGGGACCAGAATTTGGATGGGGGTGTTTTCACGGCGTTTGCCGTCGATGTAAATTTCGTCGTAAGGCGGTGCGGAATAAATGGCTACCGGCAGGGAATCCAAACGAGATTGAACTTTTGCCCCAATGTGAACTTCCCATATTTCCTTGGGATGCAGCGTTATGCCGATATCATTCAGGATGAGATGTAACGGTGTAAAACCGGCCAAATAAATATCCAGGACCTGTTCCTGAGGCGAGAGGTAGACAATGTCTTTGCCGGGTTTATCGTCAACTTTGACCACGCCCATATTCGAATCATAAGTAAAGCCTTCCTTATCCGAAATAAGGGCGATCCCCGCGCAGAATCTTCCGTTAATATCTTTTACGCCGGCAAATTCGTTGGGTAACAGCCGCGGCTTGCCAACAACAGTTAAACGATTGGATTGCGCAAAAAGGACGGAAGATAAAAGGATAGTAAAAACCAGGGAAAGAATACGTTGCTTTTTCATGGTACTTCTTCCATTGGTAAAGAATAATGATATTTTGGAAAAATAGCAGTATCGATTGGGATCA
>CAZHIZ010000037.1:0-8134 GCA_964532875.1 uncultured Caldithrix sp.
GGTAAAAGTCCATTTCTAAAACGCAAAAAGCCGCCCAATGTGGACGGCTTTTGATTTTTTAATCCTGAGCAAAGATTACTCGGAAGCTTTTTCCTCATCCTTTTTTGCTTCTTCTTTCTCTTCCGTTTCCGCCTGAGGTTTCTCCGTTTCCTTTTCTTTGGCTTCTTCCTGCATTTCCGTCTTCTCTTCCGCTACCGCTTCCTCTTTTTGAGGTGCTTCCGTTGGAGTTTCTTCGCTTTTGGTTTCGGCTTTCTCTTCCTTCGCTTCTTCCTTAGCTTCCGCTTTCGCTTCCTTGGCTGCTTTTTCTTCTTTGGCCTTATCGTCTTTTTCTTCTTTTTTCACGCGACCCAAAGGACGATGTTTGATCATGTCTTCGATCGTATTTTGAGCCAGACCCTGTTTGGCCAGATATTCTTCGTAATCTTTGCGTTCTTTGTCACGGAAGTAGTTAACAACCGACAAAACAATTTTCTTATTGTCCTTGTCGAACTCAATAACCTTTGCCGTTATTTCCGCACCTTCTTCGTAAATTTCGGCCGGTTTCTTTCCGCGCGGTGTCGGGATGTGCTGGTTGGGAATAAACGCATCCACGCCATGGGGCAAGGTTACAATAACCCCTTTATCAACGAAGCGCGCAATTTTGCCGGTAACCTCGGCACCGACCTTGTATTCTTCTTCAAAGGTATCCCAGGGGTTCGGCTCGATCTGTTTGTGCCCCAGAGCAATGCGTCGTTCTTCGCGATTGATGCCCAGAACCATGACTTCCATCTCTTCCCCGCGTTTGACGATTTCGCTGGGATGCTGGATTTTACGCGTCCAGGACAGGTCGGATATGTGCACCAAACCGTCGATACCTTCTTCCAATTCCACAAACACACCGAATTGCGTAATATTGCGCACGATACCTTTGTGCGTCGAACCGACCGGATAACGCTCTTCGATGTTTTCCCAAGGATCCGGTTCCAACTGTTTAAGTCCTAAGGAAATCTTTTTCTGGTCGGGTTCCACATTCAGCACCATGGCTTCCACTTCCTGACCGACGGTTAAAATTTGGCTGGGATGTTTAATGTGCTGCGACCAGGACATTTCCGAAATATGGATCAAGCCTTCAATGCCCTTTTCCAATTCCACAAATGCGCCGTAATCGGTAATGCTAACCACCCGACCTTTAACCACGGAATTAACCGGATATTTTTCTTCCACATTATCCCACGGATGCGGCTGCAACTGTTTAAGGCCCAGGGATATCCGGTCTTTGTTTTCATTAAAATCGAGCACCATCACTTCCAGTTCCTGATCCAATTTCACCAGTTCGGAAGGATGGTTGACCCGGCCCCAACTTAAATCGGTAATGTGCAACAGGCCGTCCACACCGCCCAAATCGATGAATACACCGAAATCGGTAATGTTTTTGACGGTACCCTTGCGCACCTGACCTTTTTCCAAAGTTTCCAAAATTTCTTTGCGTTTGCCTTCCAGTTCTTTTTCGATAAGCGCTCTGGAAGATACAACGATATTTTTACGTGCCCGGTTGACTTTGACGATTTTAAAATTCATCTGTTTGCCGATAAGAGCATCGAAATCGCGAATCGGTTTGACATCAATTTGCGAACCCGGTAAAAAGGCGTCCACGCCCTGAATATTGACAACCATTCCGCCTTTGATACGGCGCGTAATGGTACCCGGAATGACCTCGTCTTTTTCGTATTTTTCAATCACGCGTTCCCAGTTCTTGATGAAGTCGGCGCGTTTGCGGGAAAGCAGAACCTGGCCTTCGCCGTTGTCCAGTTCATCCACGTACACTTCCACTTCATCACCCGGTTTTAAGTCTTCGATATTATCGAATTCATCTTTGGGTACAATCCCTTCAGACTTGAAACCGATATCCACGATCACATCCGAATCCGTAATATTCAGGATGCGACCTTTTACTACTTCACCCTCTTTCAATTCTTCCAAAGTTTGATCATACAACTTGATCAGCGTTTCCATTTCCTGCGGTGAATATTCCAGTTCCTCTTCCAGCTCTTCTAACTTAACAACTTCTTCTTTGAATTCTTCTTCCGCTTTTTGCGGTTCCTGAGATTGAGTTGTTGTGGCCATCTCTTCTTTTTTAGGTTGTTCCGCGGGTTGTTCCGCTTGTTGAGATGGGTTAGGGGTTCCCGTTTCTTTTTTTTCTTCAGTCATAAAAAGTTATACCTCCGTTAATCTTTAGTTTAGCCGAATTCCGGCTGTTAATGGTTATTACACAAAGTCACCAAATTTAATATGCTTGCTTTGCAAACACAAATTTTTATATCGTGTTCTCATAATAAAATCCTATTTCCCCGCAGACTGTGTCCATGCGCATCCGGCCATTCTTATTTTCCCGGAAGGCACATCCGTAGAATTCTTCGTTTACCGCCTTTTTAGAGACTAAATAGCCAAGAATACACGGTCATTTTTTTTGTGAGGTATTTGCGGCTCCTTTTAAAAATAAGCGGTAAAGACCAAATACCTAAGGCACGCTATTCCGCTTTCTGTAAAATTTCCTGAGCCCAGCGGTAGATTATATCGGCCTGCTCTTCGATGGTCAGCTTAGTGGTATCCAGAACACGGGCATCATCGGCCTGGCGCAATGGGCCGAGTTTGCGCGATGAATCCAGTTGGTCACGCCGGGCAATTTCGCGTTCGATTTCCGGTAAAGACATCCGAATACCCTGTTCGGCCAAATCCTTTTGACGTCGTCGCGCCCTCTCCTTTATATCGGCGACCACAAACACTTTTAATTCCGCATCCGGCAAAACCACCGTTCCGATATCCCGGCCGTCCATGACCACCCCGCCCTCTTTGGCTAAAGCGCGTTGCTGCTCGATGAGAATCCGGCGTACGCCCGGATACGAGGCAATGATGCTAATGACATTATTGATTTGCGGGGTGCGAATCAAATCGCTGACATCTTCATCATCCAAATAGGTACGCTGCTCACCGTTAACGATGCGCAACGTAATTTTATGATCGCGCACGCAGCGCTCCACGGCTTTTTCATCATGCACATCGATTCCGGCCCGTAAAACGGCCAGAGTAGCCGCTCGGTACATGGCGCCGGTGTCGATATATAAATAGCCCAGCTTTTTTGCCAGAAGCCGGGCCGTTGTACTTTTGCCCGATGCCGCCGGGCCGTCAATAGCAATGCGAATCTTTTTTTGCATCCTTATTCCTTCATGCGTAAGCCTTGCTCTTCCTGTAAAAAGAGCCAACCGACAATTTTACCCGGTTGCAGTTCATTGGTTTCGTACCAATATTCGCGGTCGCGATCGTACTTGGAACTGGTATCGTCTTCGGGAATGGACTCCACTTCTTCAATGATTTTACGAATGCGTTCCTGCCAGATCTTAAAATTTTCGGGTCGCAAATCCACCCAGCCTTCGGCCGCCCATTTTTCGATATTCTCCGGCGTAATTTCCAATTCGTTGCTTCCGCGGTAGGCCGGTATTTTCATCTCCGGACCGCGCAGCAAATGCTTGCCGTCCGGTAATAAAATGGGAATGCCGATGGAGAGAATTTCGCTGCGCAATTTGTGATCGGTACGAATCAGCTCCAGAGTGCAGTTGGCCAAAAATTCGGCGCTGTGTTGCAAAATTTCATCCATATTAAACTTACAACGTTTCAGCAGATAGGCCTCGTACAATAATTTACTTAACTTGGGCGGGCCCAACAGTTCAAAGGCCACGCTATCGGAATGATGCTCCTTTTGCAAACGCAACATTTTCTGCAAGGCACTACTTCGCAAATAGCCGGCACGGTAGGTCGGGCCCATGGTCGCATTGTCCAGAGCGTTGATAATGTCATGCCCCGTATTACCGCCCTTGATCTCCCAAACAACGACATTTGCGATCTCTTCCGGCGTGATAAATTCCATTTGGCCGCGCGAGGTAATGGCGGTGAATTCTTCGTAGCTAAAAATCCCGTTTTCGCCCGTATCGATGTACACCTTTTTCAACGTATCGTTCAGGGGTTTCCACGGTCCCTTTTTCATCTCCCGTTTCAGAGTTCCTTTTAAAGGAATGGCCGCTTCCGGCGGACAATCGTACAATTTAACGGGATTACCGCGTCGCTTAATTTCGCCGTAAGCAATCTTTTTCCAGGCAATGGCTGCGGTGGGCTTAATTTCTTTGGTAATGGGCGCATCCGGAGTTCGGGCCATGAGCCACAACAGCAGGGTATGCGAACCGGCCAAAGCCGATTTGCTAAGCAGCATACGGGACGGTTTTTCTTCGCTGTGCGTGTAGGGAATATTCAAACCCATTCCACCCGTTCCGCTGGTACCGATTTTGACGTACACGCGGGTTCTGGCTTTTTTCATGGCTTCGTACAAAATTTGAATATGCCGAATCAGTTGCGGCGTGTATTGCGTAATCAACAAACGTTCAATGGCCGAAATGCTATTTTCCTTGTTTTGCCCCTGACGTAAATCTCCTAAAATTTTGCGTACCTCGATGGAACTGGTGAAAATATCCTGATAGGCCAAAGCCGTGGCCGAATTGACACAATCCACAATAATATCCGGCTTGTGGCGATCGATAACCTGCGCCAAAAACGAACGTCTGATAATTTCCTGATTCAAATCGTCCAGTACGTCTTCCATCAGCAACTGGCGATTTTTGGGATTGGTCAAAATTTCCTGACGCGGCAAATCTTTTAAAGCATCCCGCACAAAAATATTACCCCATTCGGCTTTAAAGGTAATATGCGGAGCCAATTTACGCATTAAGGCCACCGCCTCTTCAGCTTGCCATTTTTCCAGAGACAAAATAATGATTTCATCCGGTTCGTCTTCGATCATTTTACGCGTTACGGCCTGTCCTACCAATCCCCAGCCGCCAAGGATCAACGCTTTTTTACCTTTAATTTCCATAATCCACAATCTCCTTTAATCGCTTGACTTCATCTTTGGTCAAATAGCGCCACTCCCCTTGCTGCAATCCGGTGGCTTTAAGACCGGCAAAGGAAATGCGCTCCAATTCTTCCACATGATACCCGAACAGTTCGAACATCTTTCGAATCTGTCGGTTGCGTCCCTCCTTGAGCTCGATTTCCAAAAGACTTCCGTTATCTACGATGCGTAATTCGCTAA
Source organism: uncultured Caldithrix sp. (assembly GCA_964532875.1). Taxonomy (GTDB): domain Bacteria; phylum Calditrichota; class Calditrichia; order Calditrichales; family Calditrichaceae; genus Caldithrix. Next base: position 5,117 of record CAZHIZ010000037.1, read on the forward strand.
TTTTACACGGCTGGGTTTTACGGCCTTCCAATTCCACACCGTTACTCAGGCGGTAAAGGTCGATGGGCCGTATCACCCGGTCCAGTAAAGCCCGATACACTTTAGCCACTTTGTAATTGGGATGTAATAAGCGGTTGGACAAGGCACCGTCATCGGTCAAAAGCAATACGCCTGTTGTGTTGTAATCCAAACGTCCTACGGGAAAAATGCGTTCCGGAATGGCAATCAAATCCAGAACCGTTCGACGTTTGAATTGATCCCGGGCCGTGGTAACAACGCCTTTGGGTTTATTTAACAGAATGTAGGTAAAATGTTTGCGGATGGTGACCGGTTTACCCTTAAAGGTGACTTTGTCTTTGTTCTCGTCAATCACCACGCCAACACGATCCACGGTTTGCCCATTCACCTGCACGTAACCGGCCAAAATCAAATCGTCACATTTTCGGCGGGAAGCAATTCCTGCCTGGGCCAAATATTTGTTTAATCGCATCATAAGGCATCTTCGGGTTTATTATTATCCGACTCAGGTTGAGAAGTTTCCCGGTTTTCTTCCGGCATGGCTTGTTTTTCCGAAGCTGCGGTTTCTTCACCTTCTGGCGAAAGTTCGGCATTGACCAATCCCAATTCTTCGGGAGCCAATTGCTGCAGAGCCACCTGATCCAAACTTTCCAAAAATTTATCGTCGCCTTTCAACAGTTCGTCTATTTCTTTCAGTTTGGGTAAATCGTCCAACGAGTTCAAGCCGAAATATTCCAGAAAATCTTTGGTTGTACCGTACAAGAGCGGGTTACCGGGCCCCTTTTCACGCCCCACGACGGTCACCAGATTCCGTTCGATTAAGGTACGTAAAACGGAATCGACCGTCACTCCGCGGATGTGTTCGATTTCGGGTTTGGTGATGGGTTGTTTGTAGGCAATAATGGCCAATGTTTCCAGCGCTTTTTGTGTTAAGCGATGAGCTTGCCGGCTTTTGTACAATTGACCGACGTAATCCGCGTATTCGGGACGGGTAACCATTTGATACCCGCCGGCCACTTCCAAAATCATTAAAGCCGAATGGCAGGATTCGTAGCGTTCATTCAGGGTGGCAACCGCCTTGCGGATTTCACGCGTACCGACCCCCGGCACGATTTCTTTGACTTTATTCACGGTCAACGGCGAATCGCTGGCAAAAATCAATGCTTCCAAAATATCGGGCAACGTATCTTTCATTTAGGCTGCATCTTTTCTTAATCTAATTCGAATATCTTCAAACACATCCGATTGTTTCACGGAAATAATCCCTTTGCGCACCAATTCCAGTAAAGCCACAAAGGTTACGATCAAAATAATCTTCTCTTTAAATTGTTTCATCAAGTCCTGAAACAAAATCATCTTCTTTTCTTTCAGCAAATCGAGCAGGAATTCGGTCTGCTCTTCAACGGTAACGTCAATACGTTTGACTTCATGATAGGTAATTTTAGGCATGGCCTGCAAGGCCCGTTTAAAAGCGATCAGCAAATCGAACAGGGTGACTTTTTCCAGAAATTCTTCGGTGGTCGGCTCGCTTTCGGGAACGGCTTGCAGGAATTTAAAATCCTGCCGCTTAAATAGGCGGCGCCGATCGTTTTCCAGATATTGCAATTCGTACGAAACTTCCTTAAACCGTTTGTACTCCAGTAAGCGTTCCACCAATTCCGTTCGCGGATCGGCGGCTTCATCCTCGTTTTCCAGTGGCGTTTTGGGCAACAGCATGCGCGCTTTGATGTGCATTAAAATAGCCACCATCTCGATAAAATCACCGGCCACATTCAAATCGAGTATGCGCATGGCTTCAATGTATTCCAGAAACTGCTCGGTAATTTTAGCAATGGGGATATCGTAGATGTCCACTTCGTTTTTACGGATCAAAAACAAAAGCAGATCGAACGGGCCCTCGAATATGTCTAATTTTACACGATATCTCATCCCATTTTCATCGCTTTGTGTACGTCATCCATTGTTTGCTGTGCCACTTTCTTGGCTTTTTGCGTTCCTTGCTGAATGATGTCTTGCACATCATCCAGATGTTTTTCGAAATAGGCACGTTTTTCACGGAACGGAGCGAAATAATCGGCAATTTTTTGAGCGGCACGCTGTTTACAGGCCACGCATCCCAAAGCGCCGCTCTCGCAATCCGTACGAATTTGCTCCACCTCGTCCGGATTGAATTTTTGGTGATATTTAAATACGTTGCAAATATCGGGATGTCCCGGATCGCCGCGCCGTATTTTTTGGGGATCGGTAATGGCCGTTCGCACCTTTTTGTTGATCTCTTCCGGCGGGTCGGAAATCAAAATAAAATTATTATTAGACTTTCCCATTTTACGACCGTCCAGACCCGGCAGACGGGAGAAGGTGGTTAATTTGGGCTGCGGTTCGGGGAAGACCTCACCGTAAAGCTGGTTAAACTTGCGGGCGATTTCGCGTGTAATTTCCACATGGGAAAGCTGGTCTTCACCCACGGGTACCAGATGAGCTTTGTACATTAAAATATCGGCCGCCTGCAAAACGGGATACCCCAGATGGCCGTAAATGATGGTTTCCTTATTCAAATCGCGAATTTGCTCTTTTAAGGTCGGATTGCGTTCCAGGCGCTCCTTGGTGATGAGCATGGAAAAGAGCAGATGCAGCTCGGCATGCTCCTTAACATGCGATTGTACAAACAGCGGCAATTCGGGCTTAATACCCGCACTTAACCAATCGATAACCATCTGAATTGTATTTTCTTCAACATCAAAAGCGGCCAAAGGATTTGTTGTTAAAGCATGCCAATCAGCCACAAAATAATAGCAGTCGTAATCATCCTGCAACTTAACCCAGTTTTCCAAAGCACCGGCATAATTTCCCAAATGCAATCGTCCGGAAGGACGCATTCCGCTTAAAATCCTTTTTTTCTCCATCGTTTCTCCTGTAATGAATTCAATTAAAGAATATTTAATTTACTAAAACAAAGGACGAGTAACAAACCGAGTTTTTTGAGGGAAAGGAGGAATTAGG
>CAZHIZ010000037.1:8234-24069 GCA_964532875.1 uncultured Caldithrix sp.
AGTTCCCAGTTCCTAATTCCTAATTCCCAGTTCCCAAATAGCCCTGCAATTTTTAGCTAAATATTAATCAAAGTGCGGCCAGGCATCCCAAAAAAACAAAAAGCCGCCTCCCGAAATGCCGGGCAGACGGCTTTGATGATATGCGATTAGAACCAATCGTTATTTATTGCGGATGGCAGCCTGAGCCGCAGCCAAACGTGCAATGGGCACACGGTAAGGCGAACAACTGACGTAATTCAAGCCAACGCGGTGGCAGAAGTCAATGGACTTGGGATCGCCACCGTGTTCACCGCAAATACCAACTTTCAAATCCGGTCGGGTGGAACGACCTTTTTCCACGCCCATGGCTACCAACTGGCCGACCCCGTTCTGATCCAGCGTTTGGAACGGATCTTCTTCGAGAATGCCTTTTTCCTGATATTCTTTCAGGAACTTACCGGCATCATCCCGACTGTAGCCAAAGGTCATCTGGGTCAGGTCGTTGGTACCGAAGGAGAAAAATTCAGCTTCTTCGGCAATTTCGTTGGCGGTTAAAGCGGCACGAGGAATTTCAATCATTGTCCCCACTTTGTATTCCACTTTTACACCCATTTCCTGTTGTACTTTTTCCGCCGTTTCAATGACCACTTTTTTCTGATTGGCCAGCTCGGCCTTGGTACCGACCAGAGGAATCATGATTTCCGGATAAACATTGATACCCTCTTTGGTCAGTTTACAGGCGGCTTCCATAATGGCCCGTGCTTGCATTTCGGTAATTTCGGGATAGGTAATGCCCAAACGGCAACCGCGATGGCCCAACATGGGATTGAACTCGTGCAAAGCTTCAACCTTGGCTTTTACGGTTTCCAGCGAAACGCCCATTTCTTCGGCCATTTGCTTTTGGCTTTCTTCGTCGTGCGGCAAGAATTCATGCAAAGGCGGATCCAAAGTCCGGATAGTTACGGGTAAATCGTGCATCACCTTTAAAATACCGTAAAAATCGTCGCGTTGATACGGCAAAATTTTTTCCAATGCCTTACGCCGTCCGGCTTCATCATCGGCCAAAATCATCTCACGCACGGCAATAATGCGATCGCCTTCAAAAAACATGTGCTCGGTACGGCACAAGCCGATGCCCTGCGCGCCGAAGTTGCGAGCCACCTCGGAATCGTGCGGGGTGTCTGCATTGGTGCGCACATCCAATTTGCGAATATCATCGGCCCAACCCATTAATTTTCCGAAATGTCCGGAAAGCGTCGGTTCGACTGTGGGAACCTTTCCTTCGATCACTTCACCGGTACTTCCGTCCAAAGAAATCCAATCGCCTTCTTTGAACACTTTGCCGGAGGCCTTCATGGTTTTGTCTTTGTAGCTGATTTCCAGTTCACCGCAACCGGCCACACAGCATTTACCCATTCCGCGCGCCACAACGGCTGCGTGAGAGGTCATTCCACCGCGTTGCGTTAAAATACCTTCGGCCACATTCATGCCGCCGATATCTTCCGGGGAAGTTTCGATACGTACCAAAATAACTTTTTCGCCTTTTTGTGCCCATTCTTCGGCATCCTCGGCGCTGAAAACAATTTTACCGGTAGCGGCTCCCGGCGAAGCAGGTAAACCTTTGGCAACCACATTCTTTTTAGCCTTGGGATCGAACGTGGGATGAAGCAATTGATCCAACTGTTCCGGTTCCACGCGCATGACGGCCGTCTCTTTATCGATTAATCCCTCTTCCACCATGTCAACGGCAATACGTACGGCAGCAGCAGCCGTTCGTTTACCGGTACGAGTTTGTAACATCCACAAACGTCCGTGTTGAATGGTGAATTCAATATCTTGCATGTCTTTGTAATGCCGTTCCAATTTTTTCTGGATTTCGTCCAATTGTTTGTAAGCTTCGGGCATCAATTCTTCTAATGTCACCTGCGAGGGGTCGGTTTTGGTGTTGTGGTTGATCGGTTGCGGTGTGCGAATACCGGCGACCACATCCTCGCCCTGAGCGTTCACCAGATACTCACCGAAAAACACTTTTTCACCTGTGGCCGGATCACGCGTAAAAGCCACACCCGTAGCCGAATCTTCTCCCATGTTTCCGAAAACCATGGCCTGAACATTAACCGCCGTGCCCCAATCCGGCGGAATATTGTTGATTTCACGATACTTAATGGCACGCGGATTATTCCATGAGCCGAAAACCGCATCAATGGCACCCCAAAGCTGATCCCAGGGATCCGTGGGAAAATCTTTGCCTTTGCGTTTTTTGATTTCATCTTTAAAAAGCTGCACCAAACGTTTCAAATCTTCGGCATCCAGTTCCGTATCCAGCTTGACACCTTTTTCTTCCTTCACTTTATCGATAATAACTTCAAAGGGATCTTCTTCCTCTTTACTTTCCGGCTTGAGCCCCATAACCACATCGCCGTACATCTGTACAAAACGCCGATACGAATCCCAACCGAAACGTTCATTATTGGACATTTTAATGAGACCTTGTACGGTTTCGTCATTGAGTCCCAAATTCAAAATGGTATCCATCATGCCCGGCATGGAAGCAGGTGCACCGGAACGGACGGAAACCAACAACGGTTTTTCCGGATCACCGAACTTTAATTCCATAATCGATTCGATGTGTTTCATGCCTTCGAGAATTTGCTGTTTTACTTCTTCGGGATACTCACCGTGTTTTTCATAGTACATTTTGCAAACTTCGGTGGAAATGGTAAATCCGGGAGGAACGGGAATTCCAAGATTTGCCATCTCGGCCAGATTGGCACCTTTACCGCCCAGCAATATTTTCATATCCTTATTGCCTTCCGCCTTGCCAGCGCCAAATTTATACACATATTTGTGTGCCATAACAACCTCCATTCGTTAGTATTTCGTGAATCAAATAACATTCAATTGTAAAAAAATTCATCAAATTAATTTAAAGAAAGCTCTATTCTGTGTCAAGAAAATCCTTGTTTTAGCTTGAATTATTCGTAGATTGACTCATAACCTCCCCCACCATTCTCCTTTTGTTCGTTTTAAGGTTAATTTAACAGCTCCCGGCAAGAAAAGTTCGGCAAAACGTGCAAAAAGAATACACGGGGTAGAAACACTGATGGAATATAAGTAAAGGTAAAATCGGTGCCGTAAGAACATAGTAAAATGTCTGCAAGGCAAATTATTTATCGGGCAAAATTTCCTTTCAAAATTTAAGGGTGACTTAAATCACAATACTTTTAGGACATCATCATTATATATGATACGTTGTTGGGTGGGATTTTCATTCGGAAATGGTAAAATTAGCATCACAAAATTAGACATATTAAATAGCCAACATTTTCAAGGAGGAAAACGTGCCACGGCTACTGTATCTTAGTCCTTCGGGAACACTATCTCCCGATGACGACCATCTTTTTAATTATCTTCCTGATTGGGAGATTATCTGGGTTTCATCGGAAATTGAATCCTTTAATGAATTATCCATCTTATTAAAGGATCAGGAAATCCATTTCATTGTATTTGCGCTTCCTTTGTCGCAATATAGTTTGGATATTATTTTTAACGTTCGGCAAACGTTGCCTTTGGTGCCGATTATTTACTATGCCCCCAATCTGGACTCTAAAAATTTTCAACTGTTGCAACGTACCGGAATTAAACATTGCGTTGTAGGAGACGGGCGTCAACTCTTACTTATTCAAACCTTAAAAGAACTCTGGGAAAATCACTGGAAAAGAGTGCCCAAACATTTATTACCTTTGCATGAAAACGATTTTAGCAAAAAGGTGGTAGAGATTATTCAAAACGAGCCGATAAAGCATTTAAACGTACGCTTTATCGCCCAAAAATTAAATATCAGCGAAGATCAGGTGCGCGAATCGTTTAAAATCCATTTTGGTCTGAATTTTCGTGCTTTCAAACAGGCTTTGCTGGAGCATTACGAAACCCATTTACTATTTAAAAAAGGGTTAAAACCGGGCAAAATTTACGCAGCATTGAACTATCAAAACTTATCGGCTTTTAGTCGTTCTTTTCGGCTCCGCCACGGCTCTTCATGGCAGGCGGCGGTTCGCTTGCAAAACGGCTTTTTACGGTAATCTTTTTAATATTTTAATTTAATTAGCAATGAAAGAGTTGTTGGGCTTATGAATCATAAAAATAACTCTTCACGGACTAACGACAGTATTGAAACATTGGTCGAACTGTTACGTTGGCGTGCGAAAACCATTCCCGATGAACGTGCTTACACCTATCTGAAAGACGACCGCAAAACCATTGAAATGACTTACGGTGAATTGGACGCCAAAGCCCGTGCTCTGGCCACATCCTTGCAGCGTAAGGGTTTGGAAGGGCATCGTGCTTTATTGCTTTACCCTCCCGGTTTGGATTACATTGTCGGCTTTTTCGGATGTTTGTACGCCAATGTAATTGCCGTACCGGCGTATCCCCCGGATCCGAATCGATTAAATCGCTCTTTGCCTCGTTTGGAAGCCATTGTCAAAGACTCCAAGACGACCATTGCCCTGACGACGGATTCCATTTTGTACATGATCCGCATGATGCGTTTGGGCAGCAAATTAGGCAATACTTTAGGACGCATGCCTTTTCTGCGCAAATTTCGCACGACCATGCGCTATTTCAGCACGGGACGCGGGGCCGTTGCCGAATCACACGGTTTGGGCGACCTGGAATGGATTTCCAGCGACAATATTCCCAATAGTCTGGCCGACGATTGGAAAGAACCGAATGTAAGCAAAGATACCATCGCCTTTCTGCAATACACTTCCGGCTCTACGGGCGATCCCAAGGGCGTTATTCTCACTCACCACAACCTTTTGGCTAATTCAAAAATTATTTACGAAACCATGCAATATCCGAAAAACGGTGAAGGCGTTTTTTGGATTCCCATTTACCATGACATGGGTTTAATCGGTGGTGTGTTGCAGCCGCTTTACGGAGAGGTGCCCAGTACGCTGATGTCGCCTATTGCCTTTTTGCAGCGCCCTTTACGCTGGTTGGAGGCCATCAACAATATTTCCAAAGACAAAATCATCGGTACGGCCGCTCCCAATTTTGCCTATGAATTGTGTTTAAAAAAAGCCACTCCCGAACGCATCCAGCATCTGGATTTAAGTAACTGGGAAATCGCTTTAAGCGGTGCCGAACCGGTTCGGCAGCAAACCATTGAACGCTTTTCCGAGGTATTCGGCAAAGTAGGCTTTAATAAAAAAGCATTTTTCCCGGCTTACGGTCTGGCCGAAGCCACGTTGATGGTCACCGGCTCCAAGCGGTCCGAAGGCCCCGTGTATTTACATGTGGACAAATACGCTCTTAAGAAAAATCGCATTATCGAAACAACACCGGAAGACCCCAATTGTCAAACCCTGGTCAGTTCGGGATACAGCCATCCCTCGCAACGGGTAGCTATCGTCGATCCGCAAACTTTCAAAGAATGCAAACCGGGCGAAATCGGTGAAATTTGGGTTCACGGGCCGAGTGTTTCCCGCGGTTACTACGGTCGTGAAAAGGAGACCAAAGAAACCTTTCAGAATTTTATCGCCGATACCAACGAAGGCCCCTTTTTACGAACGGGCGATTTGGGTTTAATGAAAGAGGGGCGCTTGTTCGTCACCGGCCGTGTCAAGGATTTGATCATCATCCGCGGAACCAATCACTATCCGCAGGATATCGAATTGACCGTCGAAAATGCACATGAAGAGGTGCGCGCCGGCTGTTCGGCCGCCTTTGCCGTGGAAGAAAACGGTCAGGAAGAATTGGTTGTTGTGGCCGAGGTGCGCCACAGTAAACACGTGGAATTTAACGAGGTAATCGATGCCATCCGTCAGGCTGTGACCGAGAACCATGATATTCAGCCCAGCGCTATTGTTTTAATAAAAGCACGCACCATCAATAAAACATCCAGCGGAAAAATTCAACGTCAGGCCACGAAAAAAGATTTTCTGGAAAACAACCTCCAAGTGGTAGCCGAATGGCGAAGTCAGGCGCCAAAGGCACCGCCACGCCCCCTAAAAGAAACGGAACAGGCAGGACAAGAGGCTCCTCCGGACAAACCGACAATAGCTTCCATCGAGAGCAAAGATGAAGCGGTTACGGCCATTGCTACCTGGTTGCGCCATCAATTGGCGGAAACATTGAACACGTCGCCGGATGAAATTGATATTCGCCAGCCGTTCATCAGCTTTGGTCTGGATTCCGCTCAGGCTGTTGGTCTGGCCGGAGATTTGGAAGATTATTTGGGGCGTACCTTACCGCCGACTCTCATTTGGGACTACCCCACCATTGAGGAATTGGCACGCCATTTAGCTCAGGAAGGCACGGCGGTTGCCGCCCAAATGGTCAAAAAACCGGCCCGTGTGCAAGCCGAAGAACCGATTGCGGTAATCGGGATGGGCGCTCGCTTCCCTAAAGCGCACAACTTGCAGGCATTTTGGAAATTGCTCAAAGAAAATATCGACGGTATCAGCGAAGTACCGCCGGAACGCTGGGACAAAGATAAGTTTTACGCCCCGGAACCCACACCAGGCAAAATGGTCACCAAGCACGGGGGCTTCATCGACAATGTGGATTTGTTCGATGCGCAATTTTTTGAAATTTCCCCGCGCGAAGCCGTACAGATTGATCCCCAGCAACGTTTGTTACTGGAGGTTACCTGGCAGGCTTTTGAACATGCCGGTATCCCGGCCGATCGCTTTATGGGTAGTAATACGGGTGTTTTCATCGGTATTAGTACCAACGATTATGCCCGCCTGGGTCACGGCCATCTGGACAAAATCAATCCCTATTCCGGCACGGGTAATGCCTTTAGCATTGCCGCCAACCGTATCTCGTATTTATTCGATTTACACGGGCCCAGTATGTCCATGGACACGGCCTGTTCTTCTTCTCTGGTGGCCGTACACAATGCTTGCCAAAGTTTGCTGGACGGTGATTGCGATATGGCGGTTGCCGGCGGCGTTAATTTGATTTTAACCCCGGAACTTTCCATTACGTTCTCCCAAGCCCACATGCTGGCTCCCGACGGTCGTTGCAAAACCTTCGACGCCAGTGCCAACGGCTATGGCCGCGGGGAAGGCGCCGGAGTGGTCATTTTAAAACGGCTGTCCGATGCCCTGCGCGACGGCGACCGTATTCTGGCTGTCATCAAAGGTTCCGCCGTCAATCAGGACGGTAAAAGCAACGGTATTACCGCGCCAAACGGTCAGGCCCAGCAGCAGGTTATTTTAAACGCCCTGGCCGAGGCCAATGTGGAACCGGATCAGATTCAATATGTGGAAACCCACGGTACGGGCACCATTTTGGGTGATCCCATCGAAATCGAAGCCTTGAAAAATGTCATGTTGCGCGAACGCAGCAAAGACAATTGGCTGTATGTGGGTTCGGTAAAAACCAATATCGGTCACCTGGAATCGGCGGCAGGTATCGCCGGATTTATTAAGGCCGTTTTGTCCTTGTATTACGAAGAAATTCCGGCCCATCTGCATTTTAAACAGTTAAATCCGCATATCCGTTTAAACGGTGCACCGATTAAAATCCCCACGCAAAACATCCCCTGGAAACGGGGCGAACGGAAACGACTGGCCGGTGTTAGTGCCTTTGGCTTCGGCGGAACCAATGCCCATGTCATTTTGGAAGAGGCGCCGTTGCAGGAAAATGCCCACCCGGACCGCGGCAATAGCATCAAAGACCGTCCGTTCTTGCTGCCTGTCACGGCCAAAAGCGACGAGGCCCTCATCGACTACGCCCGTTCCATTAGCCATTATGTACACCACCATGTGACCGAAGAAGCGAATATGATTTACGATCTGCTGCAAACGCTTTCTTTAAGACGCACACACATGGACACGCGTCTGGCCGTCATTGCCGAAAGCAAGGAAGAACTGCGACGCAATCTGCTGGATTTTATTGAGCAAAAAAAGAATCCGTGGGTGGTTTCCGGGCATTTTAATCCCAATTTCCGGCCGCGTCTGGTATTTGTATTTTCCGGTCAGGGACCGCAATGGTGGGCCATGGGCCGTGAATTGTATCAAAAAGAACCCATTTTCCGCGCTACGATCGATCGCATTTCGTTATTGTTGGAAGAATATGCTCCTTGGAATTTAAAAGAAGAATTATTCGCCGATGAAGAGCACTCCCGTTTGGACGATACGGAAATTGCCCAGCCGGCCCTGTTTGCCCTGCAAGTGGCTCTAAGCGCCTTGTGGCGCACCTGGGGTGTGGTTCCCGATGCCGTTTTGGGTCACAGCGTGGGCGAAGTAGCCGCGGCACATTTAGCGGGAATTTTAAGCCTTGATACGGCTGTAAAGGTTATTTACCATCGCAGCCGCATCATGCAACAGGCCACCGGCCGGGGCAAGATGGCGGCCATTGATCTGCCCTTGGAAGAAGTGCAAAAACTCATCGAACCCTTTGCCGACCGCCTGTCCATCGGTGCACAAAACAGTGTCACTTCAACGGTCATTTCCGGAGACGAAGCGGCCATTGACGAGGTATTCAAGGCCTTAGAAAACCGCGATGTATTCCATAAAAAATTAGGCGTTAATTATGCGTTCCACAGCCCGGTTATGGACCCCTATTTGCCCGAATTACAGGAATCGTTGCAGGGCATCATGACCCACGGCATGCAAATACCGATCGTTTCTACGGTGAGCGGTACCCTGGCCCAAGAGGGCGATTACGACGCCCGCTACTGGACACGCAACGTGCGCGAATACGTACATTTTTCGGACGCGGTGGATTACTTGTTGCAGCGCGATTTCAACATCTTCATCGAAATCGGGCCGCATCCCGTATTGCGTAACTATTTAAAACAAAACGTGCAAGCCCATAAAAAAGAGGCGCATATTTTGCCTTCCATCAGGCGGAAAGAACCGGAACTTCGCCGCATGCTGCTCTCTCTGGCCCATTTGTACACCATCGGTTATCGTTTGGATTGGAAACGGCTTTACCCCAAAGAAGGCCTTTTGCTGGATGTGCCGTACTATCCTTTCCAAAAACAGCGTTACTGGCTAACCGATGAATTGGCCGGCGATCAAGATAAACCGAGCAGCAAAGACAAACGCCGCGTGCATCCCCTGTTGGGAGAAGTGCAAAGTTCTCCGTTTTTCCCGGCCAACGTCAATTGGAGCATTCAGATCAATCCGGATTACATTGCTTCCTTAAGCCCTAACCCGGAACTGGCCAAACAATTCGTGCCCGAAGCGGCATATCTGGAAATGGCCATTGCCGCCTCGCGGCAAATTTTCCAAAACGAAGCGGTCATTTTGGAAGATGTAATCTTTAAGAAAATTTTCAGCGTCGAAGATTCTCAGAACCGACAATTGCAATTCAGCCTTACGCCTGTGTCTCCGCAAAAGGCTTATTTTCAGGCTTACAGTCGGGTACGTAATGAAATCTCCGAACAAAAATGGACCATGCACAGCATCGGGGCTATTGTTAACGGCCAGGATTCGCAGGAAATCGCTCCCAAGCCTTTGGGCGAACTGATAAGCCAGTTGACACCAATTGAAGATATTGGACATTTTTTAACGGGGCAGGAAAAAACATCGGCCCCGTCTTCCGGTGCCATACTACCGGCTCTGGAAGGTTTATGGAGCGGTACGAATGAAGTTCTGGCCCGCATAAATTTAAACAACATCGAAACCGGTAGCTGGAACGATTACCACATCAATCCTTTTATTTTAAATTTAGCTTTTCAATTAATGACCGGCCATTTAAGACAACAAAATCCCGAATTGGCATTATTAACCATCAAAGCCCTGAAAACCTTCAAGGTATTGCGCCCGGCCGAAACGGAATTTTGGCTTTATCTGCGCTCCAAAAGCGAGGTTAGTGCAACAAACGAAGCCTTTATTTACGATTTTTATTTACTGAACGATGCCGAAGAAGTGCTTTTGGCCGTTAATGATTTGCATTTGAGACGGTTCGCCTTACAAGAGGCCCTGGCCAATATCGTTTACACAACAATCTGGAAACCTTTACCGAAGGAACACCTGAAAAAACCGAGCCGCACTCTGGCCAATCGTTGGCTTATTTTTGACGACCACAGCAGCCGGGCTCAGGAATTGACCCATCAACTACAACAAAAGGGCTACGAATGCCTGCGCATTTTCATCTCCGAAGAAAACACCATATCCGAAGATTTGAATGTGCATTTGAATCCCAGAGAAACAAAAGAAGCTCTGGCCCTGCTCCGTTCTTTAATTAATGAAAACAGTGAAATTCTCTATTTTTGGAATTCATTGGAATCCATTAAACGCGACGATGTTCTGTCCTTTGTTTTGAACGGTCTCAATGCGCTTGAACGTCCGCTAAAGAATTTCTGGTTACTCACATTCAATTCTTTACAGGTCAACGGACAAAAACAGGCGCAAAATCCAACGCAGGCTTTTTTGAGTGATCTGGCTTTTTCTCTGGAAGACCCGACCCGTTTCCGCATTAAACAAATCGATCTGGAAAAAGAAAACGGGCGCCTTTTGTTCAAGGCCATTTCCCTGCCTTTTAACGAAAAACGGTTTGTCTTGCGTGAGGGCAAAATTTACGTAGAACGTCTGGCGCGCCAATTACCCTTCATGAAATCCGAATTCATGGGCGAAACACCTCCGGTCACCGAACAACGCCTGACACCCGGCCCCAACGAGTTGGAAATTCAAATCAAAGCCGTCTCCTTAAACCAACGCGACTTAAACGTCTTGCAAGAGGGAGCCAAATCGCACTGGAACGAAATCGGTTTCGAATTTGCCGGTGTTGTAAGTGAAACGGGGGCGAACATCAGCGGTTTTAAAAAAGGCCAGCGCGTGATGGGCTTAATCCCGGGCGGTTTAAGGAAGTACGGTTTAACTTATCCCGAATTCATTATGCCCGTACCGCAACATTTAAGCCTCAAAGAGGCCGCTACCCTGCCCTACGATTACCTGACCGCCCATTATGCCCTCTCGTACATTACGCGCATCGAAGCGGGTGAACGTCTGCTGATTCACAATGCGGACACACCAACCGGCTGGGCTTTACTCAACGTGGCCAAAAAATTCAAAGCCGAAGTATTGGCCACCGTACGTCATCAAAACAACATCGAATTGCTGCAAAAAGCGGGAGCGAGCCATGTCTTCAGCAGTAAAACGCCCGACTACATCGATGAAATTTTAAAGTTAACCGCCGGTGAGGGTGTGGATATTATTGCCAATACGGGCGACCATGAACAACTCATCAACAATTTTGCTCTGCTAAAGGATTTCGGCCGCTTTTTGGAATTGAATCCGGGCGGTTCGTTTCAACAATCCATCGTTTATCATAATTTACGGCATAATGTTTCTTTCTTTGCCATCGATCTGGAACATCTGGCTCGCCAACAGCCTAAACTCATCGATCGATTATGCAAAGAAATCCTGCCGGAAATCGAAGCCGGAAATTACCGGCCCTTAGCCCCGCAAATCTTTGAGATCAACGAGCTCAATATCGCGCTCTCCTATTTAAAAAGCGGTCGGCAAATGGAAAAACCGGTGGTGGTCATGGCCTCCGAGCGGGAACAGGCTGCCCCCAGGGCCGGTTTATTTCGTCCTTCCGGTAGTTACCTGGTTTTGGGCAACACCTCACCGGTAAGCCGGGCTCTGTTAAAATGGATGCGGGACAACGGAGCACAACACATCCGCTTTTTAGCACTCGATTATCAAGGTGCTTCCCTGCCGCCGGAATTCGATGCGAACATAAAAACGGTCACGGATATCTCCAAAGGGCTGCCCGAAGATACCGTGGGCATCATTCTTTCCATCGACGCCCTTCCCTTGCAAAACGCCGAGTCTATCCGGCAAACAATAGCAACGGTGTTCCGGCAGGGGCTGGACTCGGTTCTGGATTTTTTCATTACCGTTGTGCCGTTTAAATTGATGGATATCGAAACCCAGGCACAACAAACGGTTCATTTGAACAACTTCTTGATGGCTTTCCATGCCGAACGCTGGCGCCAGGGATTGCCTTCGGTTCATGTGGAATTGGCCGGGCCAAAAGAGATTTCCCAATCCATTGCCTATGCCCGCTGGCAAATCATCAAAGATTTGTTACTGCTGGAAAAAGGCCATATTATTTTAACCGAGGCCGACTGGCAGGCCCTGTTCAGCAAGCGTACCCCCGATGAAATTCCCGGCTTTTTCAAGGAATTGCTGCCGGAATTCGGGGCACAAGAGGGGCCGGAATCAAAGGACGGCCAAATCAGTCGCAGTGATATTTTGAGCCTAAAGCCGGAACATCGCTTTGAACGCATCCGTGCCTACCTGGCCTCGAAATTAGCCGAAGTCATTAAAGTTTCGGCAGATCAAATCGGTTACCAATATCCTTTAACCCAATTCGGCATCGATTCTTTAATGGCCATTGAACTGAAGAATAATATTGAAAGTCAATTAGGGGTCAACATCCCCATTGCCACTTTATTGCAAGGGCCGTCCATTAATGATTTGGCCAGCACCATTCTCGAGCAGTTGGAAGATACGGCCGTTCAGGCTCCAAAGGTAACTGTCCGCAAACGCGAAACCGGGCAAAAACAGGTCATCGAAGCGCCGCTTTCCCACGGGCAACGGGCTATGTTCTTTCAACACACCATGAACCCGGAAAGCATTTTCAATTTGGCTTATGCCGTGCGCATCCGTTCGGCCTTCGATAAAGAACGCCTGCGCCGCTCCTTTGAGGCTCTGGTGCAACGGCACCCGGCTCTGCGTACCACATTTCATTTAAAAGACGGGCAACCGGTTCAACGTATTCATCCCGAGTTCCCGCTCTTTTTCGTGGAAGAAGACGTGCGGGATTTGAGCGAAGAGGCCTTACGACAACGCTTGCAGGATGAAGTGGGCAGTCATTTCGATCTGGAAAACGGACCGCTCATGCGCATTTTTCTCTTCCGCAGAGCGGAAAACGATTCCATTCTCCTTTTTGTCATGCACCATATTGTCACGGACATCTGGTCGCAAGCGGTCCTGCTGGACGAATTGAGCCGTATTTTTGAGGCGGACGGCAGCAGCGAACATCTGCCTCCGCTGGTGGCCGATTACACCGATTTTGTGCGCTGGCAAAACGACTTGCTGCAATCGGAACGGGGCCAAAAGCTGTTTGCCTTCTGGTCGGAAAAATTAGCCGGCGATTTACCTGTTTTAAACTTACCCACCGACCGACCGCGTCCGCCGGTTCAAACATTCAAAGGCCGCACCGAAACCCTCTGGCTGCCCGAGGAGCTTTCGCAAAAAGTACACCGTTTTTGCGAGCAGCAAGGCGTAACGCCTTTTACCCTTTTGCTGGCGGCCTATTACATTCTGCTGCATCGCTACACCCAGCAAAACGATATTATTGTGGGTTCGCCCACGGCCGGACGTACGGTTAACGAATTCACGCGCACCGTCGGTTACTTTGTCAATCCTTTACCATTACGCATGCAACTGCAAAACGATCAACCTTTCGATCGCTTTTTGCAACAGGTTAAAGAAACCGTATTGCAAACCTTTGAAAATATGGATTACCCTTTAACCCTGTTAGTGGAAAAACTGCAACCCAAACGCGATCCCAGCCGTACACCGCTTTTCCAGACCATGTTCGTCTTGGAACGAGCACATCTTTTGCACGACGAAGGCCTTTCACAATTTGCATTAAGCCGCGAAGGGGCCCGCTTGAATTTGGGCGGCTTGACCATCGAGTCCATGGATCTGGAACAGGGAGTGGCTCCGTTCGATTTGACCATGATGGTGGTGGAATCGGGTAAAGGCCTGGCGGCCTCTTTAGGTTACAATGTGGATTTGTTTAATGCCGACACGGTACAGCGGATGTTGAGCCACTATGTGACCTTAATCGATTCCATCGTCCAACAGCCGCAGGCTCCGTTATCGCATTTAAATATCCTGCCGCAAGCCGAACGTTCCTTACTGTTAACGCGTTTTGCCCGCAGTGCCGATTCGGATATGCGCTTACTACGCCCCGTGCATCGGCTTATTGCCGAGTGGGCACAAAAGCAACCGCAAAAAACGGCCTTGATTTTCGAAGATCAGCATTGGAGTTACGAAACTCTGGACAAAAAGGCCAATCAATTAGGCCATTATCTGCATCGTTTGGGAGTCGGCCCGGATTCCATCGTGGGCATTTGTTTGGATCGTTCTCCCGAAATGATCATGGCCATTTTGGGGGTTTTCAAGGCTGGTGCGGCCTATTTACCCATCGACCCCAACTACCCGCCGGAACGCATTCGTTACATGATAGACGATTCACAGGTGCGTTTCATCATTACGGACGAAGCCGGTCAAGGCCGTCTGCACGGGACCAAAGCCCGAATGCTTCTCATCGATCAGACGCATCTTTTGGCGGACATGCCGGATGACGATCCGCAAATACAAACCGATTTAAAGAATCTGGCTTACATCATTTACACCTCTGGCTCCACCGGCAAACCCAAAGGCACCATGTTGCAGCATCTGGGGTTGGCCAATGTGCTGGAATCCACGCGCCGGAATTATTACGTAAACCAAAATTCACGCACATTGCAATTTGCTTCGTTCAGTTTCGATGCCTCCGTGGAAGAGATATTCAGTACCTTAACGGCAGGCGCCACCCTGATTCTGGCGCGCAAAGAAACCCTGCTTTCGCTGGGAGAATTGATCGAACTGATGAAAAAACATCACATAACCAATGTAACGTTACCGCCGTCGGTCTTAAATATTTTGCAGCCGGAAGACTTCCCGTCGCTCACATCCGTGGTTTCGGCCGGTGAAAAATGCCATCCCGACCTGGCACGGCGCTGGGCCAAGAATCGTCACTTCATCAACGGGTACGGACCGACGGAAGCAACGATTTGTACCACCTCTTACGAAGTCCCCGAGACATTCGATCGGGATACCGTGCCCATTGGCAAACCGGTTCAAAACGTACGCGTCTATGTGCTGGATGCCTACGGCAATCTTTCGCCGATCGGCATTCCAGGTGAACTGTACATTAGCGGCCCGGGATTGGCGCGCGGGTATTGGAACAAACCCGATTTGACCGCCGAAAAATTCATTCCCAACCCTTTTGACGATGATTCCGAATGGCATTCGCGCCTGTACCGCACCGGAGATCTGGTACGGTGGCTACCGGACGGTAATCTGGAATTCCTGGGGCGCATCGATTACCAGGTAAAAGTACGCGGTTTCCGCATTGAATTGGGCGAAATCGAAGCGGCTTTGCTGGACCATGAACAGATCAAAGAAGCGGCGGTTATTGCCAAAACCATGCAAAACGAAACCCGTCTCATCGCCTATTACGTGCCACGGGAAAAAGGCTCTTTGCAGACGGCTGAACTGAAGCAACATTTACTGAAACGCCTGCCCGATTACATGATCCCGAATCTGTTTGTGGAAATGGACAAACTTCCCTTAACCGTAAACGGCAAAATCGATCGCCAGAAATTACCCGATCCGGAATTGCCCAAAAGCCATCGTTTGGTAAAACCGGGCACGGAAATCGAACGCCAATTGGTGGATATTTGGAAAGAGGTTTTGAAAGTTAACGAAGTGAGTGTCAACGACAACTTCTTTGAATTGGGCGGTCATTCCCTGGGTATTGTGCAGGTGCAGGGCAAAATCAAAGAAGTATTCGATCGCGAACTTAATGTGGTGGAAATGTTTAAATATCCCACCATCCGCAGCTTGGCGGCCTTTTTGGGAGAAGGAGATAACGGCAAAGAAAAGTTGGAAAAAGTGCAAACGCGGGCCAGCAAACAGCGCGAAGCGACCCGCTTGCAACAACAACGCATGATGCAACGCAGAAAGCGTAAATAAAACGGCAAGGTATGCGCATTTTTCGGCGTTGTTTTAAAACGCATCAAAAATTTAATCTTATTTGGTTTAAT
>CAZHIZ010000038.1:0-10504 GCA_964532875.1 uncultured Caldithrix sp.
GATAAGCCCGATGAAGCCATGGAAGAAGAAATCGCTTTGCGCTCCATCATCGGGCAGGGATTTTCCTACCACGGTAGTTGGCGTTTCCGTGCCTTAAAGCAGGCTTTGCAAATGCAGCCCAATCGCTTATTTAAAGCCTCCGCAGCATTAAATTGGGTGGAACGCGGCCCGGGAAATTTCGGCGGACGCACGCGTGCCATCGTCATCGATCCTACCGATGCCAATACCTGGTGGGCCGGTGCGGTCGGCGGAGGTATCTGGAAAACGACTGATGGTGGAAATACCTGGACGTGCAAAAGCGATGACTTACCGGTGTTATCGGTTACAGCCATGGATATTTGTAAAAATCATCCCAGTGTTTTGTATGCCGGAACCGGTGAGGGCTTCTACAACATCGATGCCATCATCGGCGATGGGGTCTTCAAATCTACGGATGGCGGGGAGACCTGGAACCAGTTGGCCAGCACGGCTTCCAATGCCAACTTCCGCTATGTCAATCGGCTGATCGTCGATCCCGATGATCCCAATACTTTATTAGTTGCCACCAACAGCGGCGTCTATCGCAGTACGGACGGCGGAACAAGCTGGACAGAAGTTTTTAACAACGGCCAACGTGTCCAGCAAATCGTGGCCAATCCTTTACGCTTCAATTCTCAGTTTATCTGCGTGTATTCCAGCGGGATTTACAAATCGACCGACGGAGGTTTAACCTGGAACTACGTCAGCGAAGAGATCACCAACCATTATCGTATCGAAATGGCCATTGCACCGACCGACACCAATATCGTTTACGCTTCTCCGGTTGATGATAATTCCGGCCTTCTCGGCTTTTTCCGTTCACCCGATGCCGGTAATACGTGGATCAATTACGGCAATTCCACCAACTGGTTAGGCGGGCAGGGGTGGTACGATAACGATTTGGCCGTCAGCCCGTTGGATGCCGACGTCGTTTTTGTGGGCGGCATCGATCTGTATCGTGTAACTATCAATGGCGCTTCCATGAACGTTACCCAATTAACGGAATGGTACACCGGAAGCAGCTATCCCTATGTTCATGCCGATCAACACGCCCTGGTACCCATTAAAACCAGCAACACCAATTTCGCCCTGGTGGCTGGAAACGACGGCGGCGTTTGGTATTCGTCCGATATGGGCCAAAGCTGGGAAAGTAAAGACAATCAGTACAACGTTACCCAATATTACGATGCCGATCGCCACCCGACGGTCAATGCCTTTATCGGGGGAACACAAGACAACGGCACACACCGCTCGCCGGACGAGGCCACGGCGGCGGATAGCTGGTCCCGGGTAATCGGCGGCGACGGCTTTGACTGCGCCTGGAATAAAACCAATCCGGATATTGTTTACGGTACCCTTTACAATACGCGCATTTACAAATCCACGGACGGCGGTTACAATTTTTCAGAGATCAACAACAACATGCCTCAAAGCGGTATTTTCCACACACCACTCATTATGGATCCCAATAATTCCGATAAGTTGTTTACGGCCGGAGACGATAATAAGCTGTGGTGGACCGATGACGGCGGCAATAACTGGCATGATGTTACTGTCAGTTACAACGGCTATTCGCGCATTAAAATCGCTGTTTCCAAAGCCAACTCCAATATCGTTTGGACCGGCAGCACCACCATTTACAACAATGTTTCTACCGACGGCGGTCAAACCTTCCATCAGGTTACCCAGCCTGCGGGTAGTCCTCATGCCTATTTAACCGGTATTTCAACGCATCCCAACAACGAAAACGAAGCCTTCATTACCATCGGTTCCTCCGGTTACGGCAAAATTTACCGCACGTACGATCTGGGTCAAACCTGGACCGACATTACCAACAACCTGCCCGATATTCCCGTGTTTACCGTTTTGGTAATGCCTTTTGACACCACGGAAATATGGATCGGAACCGATCTGGGCCTGTTCATTTCTTATGACGACGGCCAATCCTGGCAATATGCCAACAACGGAATTCCTGCCGTTTCCATCCGTCGTTTGAAAATCGTTAATCAGGAAATTGTGGCCGCCACTCACGGTCGCGGTATCTGGTCCGTGCATCGCGACGAATTACCGGCCTGGCCACCGGTGGCACCGACCATGCACGACATTACCGTACCCAATCCGAATACCGGGGTGCTTAAATTGCGCTTTACGGCCAATGATAATTACGATTCCGTTCAGGTCTTTGTTAACAATCAGATCACAGATCGCCTGTTTAACATCCCTGCCGGTAAAGATACTTTCGGGCTCTATCAAACCAATCCGCCGGAATATGTTTCGGCCTATGTGGTTGGTTGGAAGAACGGAGCCGACAGCGCCAGTGCACAAAAAAGCAACAATATTTACGCTGCAGTGGACACCCTCTGGGAAAACTTCGACGATTACAGTTCCACCTTCTTCGGTGATCTGCAAATCGAGGATGTAAGCGGCTTTACCGATCCGGCCTTGCATTCGCCCCATCCGTATGCGGACAAAACGACCTACATCGCCTATCTGGGTACGCCCATTCATATCTTAAACGGCGCTTATTTGGATTACAACGATCAGGCCATCGTAGAGCCCGGTGATGCCGGAAGCGTTTACGGGGATAATAATTTTTGGGACTATGTGACTGTGGAAGGATCCGATGACGGCGATAATTGGACCATTCTCATCGAACCTTACGATTGCCGTTATGACCCGGATTGGCAAACGGCTTATAACAACGGTAGCGACGGAAACGAATCGCTGTTCCGTGCGCACGATATTCAATTGACCAATTACTTTCCCTCCGATACCAAAGTGTACATCCGTTTTCGCCTTTACGCCGATGAGGCCACCCATGCCTGGGGCTGGGCCATCGATGATGTAAGATCCAATAATGCGGTTTCCGCTTTGGAAACGAAAAACGTTTCGTTAAACACCTTTGCTTTGCTCGGGAACTATCCCAATCCGTTCAATCCGACGACCGATATTCTTTTTACCTTAAAAGAACGCTCCAATGTGACCCTGGAAATTTTTAACATGCTGGGGCAAAAGGTCAAAACGCTCTACCGCAATACCCGGTTAAACAGCGGTGTGTTACACAAAGTAGCCTGGGACGGTACCAACGAAGCCCATCAGCCGGTTAGCTCAGGACTATATGTTTACCGCTTACACGCCAATAATCGTACGGCCATTAAAAAGATGCTGCTTGTGCGCTAATGTCCGTTTATTCCCGTCCGTAGCAAGTGTTGCGGGCGGGATTTTATTTTTCTTTGGACTAAAAGCCCGGGTTTTTTAGCCAGCTTAAATTTACCCTTTTATTCCCCGGCCAGACCTTTCCCGGCAGACGTAACCAATCCGCTGTCAACAATCGATAATATTTTGAGCGGCTCGCTGTTTTTGTCGATTTTTTTCGTAAAAATTCCTGCAAAAAAGTTGCCTCCAATAGACAAAGTTGGTATATTTCGAACTTTCAAATAAAAAGTTCGAAAAGGTAAAACAATGGATCAAACCGGTACCAACATCGATCAAAAACGTCAACAAATTTTAAAAGCGGCCAGTCATCTTATCTCCAAGTTCGGTTACGACAAAACCACGCTGGATGATATTGCCCATCTGATCAAAATTAAGAAGACCACGCTGTATTACTATTACCGCAACAAAGACGAAATCATTCAGGAAGTGGTACGCACGGAAACCGACCGCTACTTAAAAAGCCTCAAGGAAAATCTGGCCAGGCAAAAAGGAGCCACGGCCAAAATTCACGAATACATTCGCACCAAATTGAATTGCATGAAAGAAATGCTCAATATTTACGATTTAAGCAAGCAGCGCTTTCTGGAAATCAGTACCAAAATTCACGCCATGATCGCCAAAATTTTGGAAGAGGAGGAACATCTTTTAGCGGGAATCATTAATCAGGGCATTCAAAGCAAAGAACTTAAAACGTGTAATGCGCAAAAAATCGCGGAAGCGATTGTTACGATTTCAGAAGCGGTCAAATACAAAGAATTGTACAGCAGCAAAATTCTGAATCTCAGTGAAATGGATTTTGATAAAATTGAGGGGGATATCAATTATATTTTGGGTTTGGTTTTCGACGGATTAAAACGATAAATCGCGGTTGCCTGCAAAACGGGCGCCCGTGCTCAACAGTGCAAGTGTTTCCAAAATCAGATTTCTGCCCATTGTGTGAATTGGCATTCCGGGCGAAGCCAGAAATCTCATGAGTAAATAAAAGCGGTGAATTATTTCTGGTCGCTTCGGTTTTTCGGGATGCCGGTCACCGTTTTATTTTGCAGAAGTCCATTGAAAAAAAAAGGTAAGGAGGAACGGTCCTTGAAAAAAATATTCTTTTTAACTTTATTGTTCTTAACACCCCTTTTCGCTCAGAATAATGACACCTTGCGGGTGAATCTGGACCAGGCCATTCGGCTGGCCCTAAAAAACAATCGGGACATCCGCATTGCCAGAATGGACGTGGAGAAAGCCCGTGCCGCCGTTAAAGAGGCTTTCGGCTATGCCCTGCCCAGTCTGGATTTTTCGGCCGGCTTTACCCATTTCATCCAGAAGCCGCGTATGCCGTTTCCGGATTTTAAAGCCATGCTTAACAATGCCACTTACGGCGTTTTATTTCAGGAGGGATTGTTGCCTTATGATCCCAACAAATTCTTGCCGATCAAATTCAAACTGCAATCTTTTGCCCGCACCAACAGTTACCAGGCCGAGGCCAAAGTAACACAAATTTTATTCAATTCGGCGGTGTTCCGCGGTATCGGGGCTTCCCAAATTTATTTGAATTTGTCCAAGGAAAATTTGAAGCGGGCCATTGCCAAAACCATTCTTGATGTTAAAAAAGCCTTTTACGGCGTTCTGCTAACGCGGCAACTCGAGCAAATTGCCCAAAGCCGCTTTGCCAATGCACAGGCTCACCTGCGTAATATTAAAGCCATGCGCGCTCAGGGTTTGCTGTCCGATTTCGTAGAAATGCAAGCCACGGTTCAGGTGGAAAATATTCGTCCCGTACTTTTGCAACTGCACAATGCACACGAGGACGCGCTAAATGGTTTGAAGATTGTTATGAATATCGATCAGAATACACCGTTGAAAGTCATCGGGCAATTGCAATATCAAAAAGAAGCCCTACCCAGCGTACAGGCTTTAATTAAAGAGGCCAAAAAACGCAACCTGTCGCTGCACGTTCTTAAAATCAAAAATCAATTGGATGACGAGTTAACAGCCGTGGATCGCGGCGGCTATTGGCCCACTTTGGCTGCTTTCGGCAACTATTCTTACACGGGAACCGGTGAAGGATGGGATTTCCAAACTTACACGTCTTCCACGGTAGGCTTGAGTTTGTCCATCAATCTGTTTCAAGGCGGACGCACCTTGCACAAAGTACAACAGGATCAAATCGCCGCCAAACAGACTCTGGAACAAATTCATACCCTTACGGACGGAATCGAAATGCAAATCAAATCCAAATTAAACGATTTGAAACGCGTCCGGAAGCAAATCGAGGCCATGAAACGCAACGTGGATTTAGCCAAACGCGCTTACGAGATGGCCGAGCATCGCTACCAGGTGGGTGAAGGCAGCGAATTGGAAGTGAAGGATGCGGATTTACAATTGAACAATGCCCGCACCAATTACGCCAAAGCCGTGCACGATTATTTGGTGGCCAAAGCCGCTTTGGACAACCTGATCGGTCGAGTCGATGCGGTTTACTACGATCTTTATGCGGAATATTTAAAGTAAAGGATCAAAAAACATTAAAGGAATGTATCATGAAAAATAAAATCATCCGTTTTAGCGAATCCGTCTTTTTGGTTGTTTTATTGGGTCTGCTGATTGCCGGTTGCTCCGGTGAAAAGAAAAAAACATCTCAAAGTCTGGAAGAAATACAAAAAGAAAACGGCATTCCCGTTACGGTACAACCCATTACGAAACGGCGTTTTGAGAAATCATTATCGTTTTTCGGTACTTTCCGGGGTGAACGTGAAACCATCGTCGGCGCCATGATCGGCGGCCGCATTCAAAAAATCTACTACAAGCCCGGTGACAAAGTAGCCAAAAACGCCGTGGTCATCGAATTCCCCGAAGATTCCCCCGGAGCGCAATTCCGGCAGGCCAAATCGGCTTACGAAAACTCCAGAAAAACCTACGAACGCATGAAAGCTCTTTACGAAAAAGGGGAAATCGCACAAGCCCAATTTGACGCTGTACGCACCAAGTATTTGGTGGACAAAAGCAACTACGAGACCATGAAAGATTTGTTAAAGCTGGATGCGCCTTACTCCGGAACGATCACCGAAATCATGGTGCACGAAGGCGATAACGTAAAACGCAAAACGCCCTTATTTGCCATTGCCAAATTAAACAAAATGAAAATACGCATTTGGCTTTCCGATGCGGAGCGTCAGCAAATAAAACCGGGCCAAAAAGCAATTGCTACCCTTGAAGGTCGAACCTTTACGGGCACGGTACAGGATGTGTCGATCGGAGTTAATCCCATGAAGCAGGCCTTTTACGCCGATCTTCTTTTCGACAACCCGGACGGTGCCATTTTGCCCGGCACAACGGCCGATGTAAAAATTATTACTTACGAAAACGATCGGGCCATTACCCTGCCCATTCATTTGTTGCAAACCAAAGACGGGCAATCTTTTGTCTATTTGGCCAGAGAAGGCAAAGCCCGCAAGCAGGCGGTAACAGTTGCACGCAGTAATGGCATTTATTACGAAATCAGCAACGGCTTAAAAGCGGGTGATTCGCTGATCGTCAAAGGCAATGCTCGCTTAACCGACGGTGTAAAGATTAAAGTGGTTAGGTAAAGGAGGCTCCGTGTTTTTAGCAAAACTATCCGTTGATCGCCCGGTTTTAATGACCGTCATTTTAATGGTCTTTATTATTTTTGGCGGTTTGGCATTTGAAAAACTAAACCTAAACCACATGCCGCAAGTGGAAATTCCTTACGTGACCATTACAACGGTTTATCCGGGCGCCGGCCCTAAAGAGACCGAAACGCTGATCACCAAAAAAGTTGAAGATGCGGTTTCGACCATCAGTCAAATCAAACGCATTGAATCCTACAATTTGGACGGTGCGGCCATTACCCTTATTGAATTCAAGTTGACTAAAAACGTGGATGTGGCCAATCAGGAAGTAAAAGACAAAGTCGATCAAATTTTAAACGAACTGCCCTCAGGCGCCAAAAAACCCATCGTGCAAAAAATCGACATCAATGCTTTTCCCATTATGGATCTCATTCTAAGCGGAAATGTAGATCCGCGTACTTTAAACCATCTGGCTTCCACGCGCATCAAAGATCGTCTCTCTCAAATAAACGGCGTGGCCGATGTAAAAATTGCCGGGGGACAGGAGCGCGAAATTCGGGTGGCTTTCAGTAACCGCACGGTTTATGAAGATTACATTTCCCTGCCGCAACTTTTGGGCTATTTGGGCGCGCAAAATATCGACTTGCCCAGCGGCACATTTGATCTTAAAGATCTGGAATATTCCGTACGCGTTAAGGGTAAATTTCAAAGCGTGGACGAAATCAAAAATCTGGAAATTCCCACACCGTTCGGCAATAAACGCTTGGCCCAAATTGCCAAAGTGGAAGACACCGGCAAAAAAATTCGCCGCCGAACCATTTTTTTCGATGCGGCTACCGGAGAAAGCGATTCCAATGCCGTGCGCCTTTCCATCATTAAAAGTTCCGATGGCAATGAAGTCCGTGTTTCCGATGCCGTGCGTGCGGCTTTGCCGGAAATTCGTCAGGCTCTGCCCGAAGGTATTACCCTGAAAATTGTCAGTGACAATTCCATCTTTACCCGCAGTTCGGTTAACGACACCATGTCTAATATTTTACTGGGTATTTTATTTACCTCTTTGGTACTGTTTCTCTTTTTGTTCAATATTCGTTCGACCATTATTGTGGCCCTTTCCATGCCGGCTTCCATTATTTCCACCTTTTTACTATTCCAATGGTTTCACATGAGTTTGAACATCATGTCCTTAATGGGCATTTCGGTTTCCGTAGGTGTGCTGGTGGCCAATTCGGTGGTGGTGTTGGAAAATATTTTTAGGCACCGCAGTTTGGGGCACGGGCCGAAAGAAGCGGCCGTAAAAGGCACCAGCGAGGTAGCCGTTGCCGTTATTGCGGCCACACTTACCAATGTGGTTGTCTTTTTGCCCATCGCCAACATGTCGTCCATGGTGGGCATGTTCATGAAAGAATTAGCCTTAGCCGCAGCCTTTTCCACTTTATTTTCACTCTTGTTTTCCTTTACGTTAACGCCCATGCTGGCCTCTTTAATGGCTAAAAAAGGCTCCGTCAGTGGGGGCATCACACAAAAAGTGGACGCCTTTTACGCTAAATGGGACGCCTTTTACCGCCGGTGGTTGACCAAATCGCTTGAAAACAAAAAGATCAGCATCGCCATTATTGTGATTTCTTTTGTGCTCTTTTTACTTTCCGTGGTGTACTATGGTCCCAAAATCGGTTTTGACATGATTCCCAGATCGGACAACGGCCAAATTCAGATTACCGTAGAGTTGCCGCAGGAATACAATCTTCAGGAAACGGGTCGTGTTCTGAAGGCCATGGAAGATAAAATCAAAGGGTATCCAGGTATTACCAGTATTGTTACGGAATTAGGCAAAATCAGCGATGTTAATACGGGCACCAATATGGCCCGCATGGATGTGAATTTGGTTTTGCCGAATAAACGCGATAAAAAATTGGATTATTACATTTCATCCTTTGTCAAAGATTTTTCGACCATTGCCAATGCCCGTTTAATCACCGTGGATTACAAGTCGTTTACCAACAAGGGCGGGGCGCCAATGCAGTTCTTTTTATTGGGCCAGGATATGAAGGAGTTGAATCGCTTAAAGGATGAGATCATGGCCCGCATCCGCACGGTACCGGGATTGATCAATTTGGATCAGAGTTCCCGTCAGGGCAAGCCGGAGATCACCATCATTCCCAAACGCAAAAAATTAGCCGATACGGGCATCACGGCACAGGAAATCGCCTTAACAGCGCGCGCTGCCTTAGAAGGTATTACCGCTTCCAAATATTACGAAAAAGGGGACGAATACGACATCACGGTCACCCTGGATGATGCCTCGGTCAATACGCCGCAAAAAGTAGGCCAGATTGCCATCCCGTCGCGCAACGGAACGGTTTACCGTCTGGCTCAGTTAGCCGATATTAAATTCACCCAAAGCTATTCCAAAATATTGCATCGGGATAAATATGTGGCCATCCAATTTACTGGTTCACCGGCACCCGGTGTCCCTTTGGGAAATATCACCAAAGAAATCGAACATCGTTTAAAAGATATTCATTTCCCACCGGGATATCGCATTAAATGGGCCGGCACGGCCGAGATGATGAAAGAGATGGTTTCGGATATGACCTTTGCATTTATTTTGGCCCTTGTTTTAACCTACATGTTGTTGGCGGCCATTTTGGAAAGTTTCATTCAACCGATCTTTATTCTACTTACGGTACCCTTGGCCATTATCGGTGTATTGGCTTCTTTGTACTACACCAACATTTCTTTTGCCATTACCTCACTTATGGCGATCATCATGCTCATCGGTATTGTGGTGAATAATGCCATTTTGATGTTAGATTACACCAATCAATTAGTACGTGATAAAAAAATGGGCGTTAAAGAAGCGCTAATCGAAGCCTGTCCGACCAAATTGAAACCCATCATCATGTCAACATTAGCTATTATTTTAGGCATGTTGCCGTTAGCCATCGGCATTGGCTCGGCCGGTGTGGAAATGCGCCAACCGCTGGGTGTGGTTAGCGTGGGCGGTTTGTTAGTTTCCACCGTTTTGACCTTATTTGTTATTCCTGCATTTTACTATTTATTTGAGGGTCAGAAGCAAACGAAAAAAGCAAAATAGAAAAACAGACACGTCCCTGAAGGCGGCACTGCTTTGGAGTAGTGCCGCTTTTTTTAATTGAAGATGTGGAAATTGAACATTCTGCCCCGATTAAAGTAAAACTTTCAAAGCGCACATAAATTTATTATATTTTTAAAAAGCAAATTGGTGATAGCATGTTAGATACCTTAAAAATTTTCAACGAGCTGAAGGAGAAATTAGAGCCCGATGTGGCTTTAAAGCTGGCCGAAACGTTCGGCGCCATTTACGGCGAACTGGCCAACACGGTTACGAAAACCGACTTTAATGAATTAAAAGCGGCCGTAGGCGAACTGGCCGAAGCCCAAAAGCGTACCGAACAACGGTTGGATTCGTTAACCGTTAAAGTGGAAGAGTTAGCCGAAGCCCAGAAACGAACTGAACAACGCGTCGAAGAACTGGCCGAAGCTCAAAAACGCACCGAACAACGGTTAGATTCGTTAACCGTTAAAGTAGAAGAATTAGCCGAAGCCCAGAAACGAACTGAACAACGCGTCGAAGAACTGGCCGAAGCTCAAAAGCGTACTGAACAACGTTTGGGTTCGTTAGCTGTTAAAGTAGAAGAATTAGCCGAGGC
>CAZHIZ010000038.1:10604-23920 GCA_964532875.1 uncultured Caldithrix sp.
GTACTGAACAACGTTTGGGTTCGTTAGCTGTTAAAGTAGAAGAATTAGCCGAGGCGCAGAAACGTACGGAAGAACGTTTGGATCGTTTGGATAAACGCGTGGACAATTTGCAAAAAGAGGTCGGCGGCATCAGTAATGCTTTGGGCTATTCTCTGGAAAATAGTTCTTACAAAGCGTTGACTAAGATTTTACCCGAAAAATTCGGCATTAAAGTAGAAAAGCTCTATCGTAAAAATTTGGTTTACCCCTCCGGTAAGTTTGATGAAATTAATATTTTCGGTGAAGGATTGAAAGGCCGTCACAAAATTTATGTGATCGGTGAAAGCAAGTCCCAATTTGGCCTTAAAGACGTTAAGCAATTCCTCAAACTTTTGCAACGTGCTAAAGAGTTTTTGCAAGCCGATATTTTCCCTTTGGCCTTAGCGCACCAATTCCACCCGCGTGCCGAAGAGTATTTAAAGGAAAACGGCATTGCCTATTTCTGGTCGTATGAGGTTAGTGAATAACAGCTATGTTACACATTCCGCTATGGTAAAATTAAATCTGTTTTTTTATTGTTGTTAAATAATTTTGTCAAAGGCGCTTTTTAAAAGCGCTTCTTCAAATTCATCATTATTGGCATAAACGTAACCGAAGCTACCTTCCCAAATGGCTGCCTTTTCCATGCACAAATAAAAGAAGACCTCGCCATGCCACGGGGCGAAGGTCTGATACATGGTTTTAAACATGTCGATTTTAATCGCGTCCGGATAGGTCCATTTCCCATGCGGATCCGGTACCAATTCCATTTGTAAAATTTTAGTTTTAAAGCCGCGCCGCCGGATTTGTTTCATCACGGGTTTAATCATGGTAACCGATCCGAATGAAATAAATAGAACCGAGCGCGGATCAAAACGCCGCATGATCTCTAAAGCAATAGCCGGATATTCCTGGCGCCAGGCATCGTAATAGATCATGGGATGAAAATGAAATCCCACTTTAACTCCTTTTGCGGCGACCCGTTCGGCGGCTTGCAGCCTCTTTTCCAAACTAACCGTGTAATGTTCTTCATTTTCCACGATAATTTGCGGATTTAGCGACCAGGTACACTGCACATTAGGCGGAATTTCGTGTTCCATAAAATACTGAATATTGGCCGACTTCGTCTTAAATTCCAGTAAAACATTGGGATGCTGCCAGGCAAATTCCATTAAGGCATCCAACATGCCGTTGCGATTTCCCCAAACAAGAGAATCAGATGACTGGCCGGTTGTGATGTGAATTTTGCGATGCGGATCGATTTCAATCGATTTTAATTTTTCTTTCAAATCCACATCGAAAACAACGCGGTCGCTGTAGAATGTTTGAATGGTACAATAGCTGCATCCGAAGGCACATGTTTCCACCGCATCAATGGTGCGTAAGTTACAACACACTGTTTTTTCCGAGGCCACCGGGCACCAGCCGAAAATTTTTTTATTCACTTTTTGATCGATCAACCTGGCCGCTGTTACTTTTTGCGGTACATGGCCTTTAAAATTGCGGTAAGATTTTGGCCGGGATTTTAAACGGTGATAGCGCCGGGATAACTCATTCCAAAACTTTTCTTTGTCGTTACGTCCCTTTAAAGTTTCAACGTCAACAGGATTTTTACGCAGCCATTGTTTTAAGCCGCCCTCGCCCCACATTTCCAAATCCCGGGCCACCTCGGCTAATTGGCGAAACTCCTGAAAAGTAAAGGAATATTGCCCAAAAAGATTCTCGATCTCCTTCTGATCTTCATCGGTCAAATAAGGAAAAAGCGTCTTGTCTTTGAATGAAATCAAACGATCGTGCCAATTGTTGTTTTTTGTTGCGGACATTTTGCTTTCTTTCCACTGTGATTGTGTTTCACGTCTTTCTCCCTTGCCGGTCGGGAATGCCCTTCCTGATTTATCAGGAAGGGCCTACCACATCCGACAAGAAAAAACCTGTTCTTTACGCCCCTTTCTCTTAAAGAACGCAGCAAATTTACGTGAAATTTCATCAAAGGCAAGAGTAAGCCGCGCTTTTGGAGTACATCCATTAAAAAAAGACCGAATACATTTTATTTAATGTTGTTTTAAGCGGCTGCGGTTTTGAGAGAAAAATTGATCAATAATTCGATAATAATCCTTAGCCAATTTGTAAATGCGTGGACCCGGGATTAAGGTGTAATTTCCGGTCAGGACATATATTTGTTTGTTCCGAACAGCCGGAATCATGGAGAGCGATTGCCAGCTTTTTAAATTCAACGAATCTTTTCGTGCATTCCAAATTTGATTGTATCGAAACTCGATGATGAGATGCGGTTGCTTCATTAAAATATCTTCCCGATTAACTTGGGCATATTTGGCGGGCAAATCGCTGAAAACATTTTTTCCCCCCAGTAAAGTCCAAATCGAGTCGAGAAATGTATGCGGGCCAACTACGGTTAAATGGGTCGTTGAACCGGGATCGCGCCCGATCACCAACATAGCCGAAGGATGGAAACGTTCTTTCTTTAATGCAGCTTGCCGGTAACGGCTTATGCTATCTTGGATAGCCGCCACTATTTGCCGCGCTTTGGACGGACAACCCAATAACCGGCCCAAAGAATCAATGGAAAAATAAACATCATCTAATCGATCGTCGGGTAAAAGCACAAATCGAAAGTGTTCATTTCGCAATTTTTGCTGTAAATCGGCATGGCTCAATAACCCGATAATCACATCGGGCTTCAGGCTGACGATAACCTCAATGTTGGGATTAACGAATCCTCCGATATGTGTTTTTTGCCGCGCCTCGGGCGGATATTTACAAAAATCGCTTACCCCAACCAATTTATCTTGCTGCCCCAGGGCGTAGATGATTTCCGTGATATTGGGAGATAAGGAAATTACGCGTCTAACGGCAGATGATGAATTCCTGACGGGCTGCGTTTGGCACCCCGCCAGAATCATCACCATAATAACTACTAAATTTTTCAGAATCGATTTATTGGTAAACAAAGGTCACGGCTCCAGGAATAATACCCACGGTGGCTTGTTTTAACAATCGTCCGTTTAAATCGTAAACCGATAACTGCCCGGCACTTTGATAATCTTTGGCATCCAATACGAATAATTGTTGTGAAACGGGGTCGGCTTCCACAGAATAAAAGAACCCTTGAATAAAGGTACTGTTCAATATTTTGTCCGAATCGGTAGAGTAACTGACCACCGAGCCATTTAACAAGAAAAAGCCCAAATCATTACCCGCGTAGGTAATTTCCGAGGGATGGCCGTCCACCTTAATAGAATCAACCACTTTTTGTTTCGCCGGATCGATGACATAAATCCCCCCGTTGGTACCCGTATCCGTACTATCACCCCAGGCCGGCCAGCGACCTGTACAAAGCACATTGATTTCGGCATCGTCATCCAAAGCCAATCCCGTAGGATTGTCTCCGACTTTAATGGTATTAATCACTTTATCGGTTGCAACATCGATTACCGAAACCGTATTGCCGGAACCGAAACCGCTATTGGCCACGTATGCCTTGTTTTTGTACACCAAAATCTCTTCCGGATTGGCACCCACTGCAATTGTTTTGCCGGTTAAAGACAAGGTTTTCAAATCGATCACCGCCACGTTATTAGCCATTAAATTCGTAACATAGGCTTTATTATCGTTTACGACAACCAAATTACGGGGACTAGGCGCATTATCCATTTCAATGGTTTTAACACTCTTCCAACTCTTAAGTCCGATTACTTCTATTTTATTGGAATTATTGACCACAATAAAACCCAATGTGTCCCAAACCGTCATGCTATTGGGCACATCGCCTAAAGCACGATGATTAACGGCCTGAAAAATATTATTTTGCACGGTGGAATCTTTGAAGCTGTAAAAAGAAAGAGAGCCGTTCCCTTTCATAAAATTGCCTTCATTAATAATAAAAGCCCCAACGGATTTTACTTCTTTCTGCTCCTTAACAGAACTGGGATCCTTTTGACATCCGGCCAAAATGAAAGCCAAAATCATACTTAGTAAAACGAAACGTCGCATAAATGCCTCCTTAATTTAATTGTTCACCTTCTTTTACTTCACTTTTAAAATTTTACTGGCCATGAATCAGGTTTCCTGGAACGATTTTTTCTTTTTACCATTAAGGCGCTCCGTCCCAATGGACGGAACAACTTAAACGCACAAAACGCCCGGGCATAGGAAATCCTTTTAAAACTTCATACGATCGGTCAAAGGCATTTTCCAATGCCACACCAGGGATAAGGCGCCATTTGCCGAATGTCAAAGTTCCTTGCATCCACAAATTAACAATGGTAAAGGAAGGCAAAATGGCGTTGGGATCATTGGAAAAATCGCTGTAACGAAAGCCCGTGCGCCGCAGCGAAAAGCCCGCTTGCCATTGTTTCCAGGCGGTACGGGCATTGAGAGCCCACTGCTCCTGCGGCAAAAACGGAAGTTGGTTACCCACGGTACGATCATCCGGTACTTCCGGCGCCTTTTTGACAGCTTGCCCGCAGCCGTAACTAAAACGCAATTTATGGCGTTCGTCAACCGAAGCCCATTGCAGATCGATTTCCACACCGCGGCTTCGTACTTTACTAATATTCCGCGGCGTCCAATACCCCGCCTTACCCGGCAGCCAGCGGATTTGATCTTTGACCTCATTCTGATAGGCGCTAATCTCGAGTTGCCCCAACCACTGAAGGAACGGCCACATTTGCCTTAGTCCTATTTCAAAATTTTTAGAAAATTCCGGTTTTAAATTCGGATTCCCGCCCGGCTTCCAATACAAATCATTAAAAGAGGGGATACGAAAATTTTTGCCGGTATTGGCGTAAATTTGGAATCGACGATAAGTAAAGCTGGCGCCCAAGGCCGGTAAAAAGACCGGTTCCCGGGCCGAATACCGCTCTACTCTTAAACCGCCGTTCAAATGAAAGGCCTGCAGGGTACCGCTATTTTCGTACAGCTTCCAATCGGAGAGCACATAAAACGCCTGGCGCTGGCGTTTATGCTTACCGGCTTCACTGCTGATGACAGTCTGGCGGGCCATTTCCACCCCACTCTTTAATAAGAGCGGTTGGCGAGGGGAATAGTGGAATCGCACCTGCAAGCCTTGTTCTTTATTAAAATGAATACTATGCAATGATTTGAAATTAATACGTAAACCGGGATCGAAGTAGGTCATCCATTCGTTACGTGCGTAAATTTGGGCATAATACCCCAAACGTTTTTGTTCCCGTTGCCATCTGGCATAAACCAATGTATTGTCTAAGGCTAACCGTGCCCGATTCTCTCTTTCCGAAAGGGGATTAACAAAAGCTCTGGGCGCTCCGGCGTGGCGCTTGAAATGATTGACAAAAAATTTAAATTGTCCAAAATTTTTCGGCTCGAATATCATTTGAAAACTTAAATGATTTTGTCTGAAGTCACGATCACGTAAAACGGTATTCTTGCCGTTGTAGTGTGTGTCGTAGCGATTTAATCCGTTGGCATGACCAAAGGTAAGCAAGGAACGCATCCGTACATGAGGCAAGGGCAAATGAATACGCATCTCCGCAAATTTGTTTTTTAAAGAAGAATAAGCGGCACGTACTTGCATTTTAAAATGATGGGCGGGTTGGCCGGGAAGCAAATTCAAACTGCCGCCGATGGCCCCGCTTCCACCCAAAATAATATTGGAGCCCCGATACAAATCGATACCCGACAAATCGTTTAAAGGGAATGCGCTCAAATCCGCGCTTCCCAATTGCAGATTGTTTAAAGGGATTCCATCGAACAGTATCTGGCTTTGTTCGGAGCTCATGCCACGAACGGATATGGTTTGCAAGGTACCTGGAGGTCCGTACGATTTAACAAATACACCGCTACTACCCTGAAGAAGTTCGTTCAGGCTCAGCATCGCTGCCTCCGGCAAAGATTTCACATTCAAATGCGTTCGATGAGTCGGTAAGTTTAATGGCAAATCGGCCGTTTTCGAACGAACAACGGTAATAAACGGTGTTTGATCGAGCGGTGTTAAATAAACGATTTTATTTTTGAGGGCAGAACACCGAATTTGTTCCTGAAAATAGTTAGGTGCCTGGATGCGCAAAACGGTATTTCCGATACATTGCGAACTTAGCGAAATCAAGCCATCCGCCGAGGCATGCAGAGTGTCATCTGGTAAAAAGAGAACAGCCGAAGGAATCGGTTGCCCGCTCCAAATATCCACAATACGTATCTGCAGAAGAGTATTTTTCTGCGCCCAAAGATTACAGGTCAATACCAGGAGTACAGACAAAACGCCGGGAAATCTCAAACGCTTTCACCTATTTTAAATTTTGGTTAAATACTAAAGTTCAGTAAACGGGAGTTAACCCCTGGGAAGGACTAAAAAGGGAATGTCTAAAACAATGCAATTGGCTAAAAAGACACCATGACTCACCCATCACCCGCGTGACTTTTTGTGAGCCTTCCCTTTTCAGTCGGTCTCCTGACTTTGGGATCATCCTACTAACCGGGCCTTCCCATTCCTCCTTGCGGAACAGTGGCCAATGTCCGGTGTTCGTCCCCCATCACAGTTGCGGGGCAGTGGCGGATTTTCACCGCGCTTCCCGTTACTGAAAGGGTTCTTTTTATTTGAAAAGAACGCGTTGCTAATATAAACGTCCGAATGAAATATTGCAAAATTTTAAAAAGCCGTTCAGGAAACGGCAATATTGTTTTCTTCGGAAAATAAAGTTAATTAGGGTCGGCATGTCCGTTAATCCAGCACCATGGAAAGTCCGATGCGTCCCCGTTCCAGATCGATGGAAACCACCTTAACTTCCACCACATCGCCAACGGCTACGACTTCCAGCGGATTTTTCACGTACTTTTTAGCCATGCGACTCACATGAACCAGGCCGTCCTGTTTAACTCCGATATCCACAAAAGCGCCGAAGTCCACCACATTACGCACAGTTCCTTTAAGAATCATTCCTTCGCGCAAATCTTCCATTTTCAGCACATCGCTTTTAAAAATGGGTTTGGGCATTTCGTCACGGGGGTCCAGACCCGGCTTTTCCAGATTGTCCAAAATGTCATTGAACGTAGGTTCGCCGATTCCCAATTCGTCCAATAATTCTTGCAGATCAGTTTGAGATTCTTTGATTTTTTTACGTAATATTCTGCCGCCGCTGCGTACATCTTCAATAGAAAATTTCTCCAATAATTTTTGTGTTGCCTGGTAGGATTCCGGATGAATAGAAGTATTGTCCAGAGGATTGTCACCATCGGGAATACGTAGAAAACCCGCGGCTTGCTGAAAGGCAATTTCTCCGATTCCCTCGACGTTTTTTAGCTCTTCTCTATTGCGAAACGGACCGTGTTCATCTCTGTGCTTAACGATATTATTGGCCGTGCGGGTGGTTAAGCCGGAGACATATTTGAGTAGCGAGGCTGAGGCGGTATTTAAATTAACTCCAACCATGTTCACAGCAGATTCCACCACCTGGTGTAATGCTTCTGCCAAACGTTTTTGATTGACATCGTGCTGGTACAGTCCTACGCCGATGCTTTTGGGATCGATCTTTACCAATTCGGCTAACGGATCCAGCAGACGACGCGCAATGGAAATATTGCCACGCATGGAAGCTTCCAAATCGGGGAATTCCTGTTGGGCTATTTTGGAGGCGGAATAGACCGAAGCGCCCGCCTCGTTGACGATTACATATTCCACTTTCCGTTCGTCCTTCATTTCCCGAATTAGCTCGGCGACCATCATTTCGGTCTCGCGGCTGGCCGTACCGTTACCGATGGCAATAATATCCACACCATAGCGGTTAATAAGGGCACGCACCGTATCTTTCGCTTCCAAATAACGGTTTTGCGGAGGATGCGGATAAATGGTTGTACCTTCGAGATATTTCCCTGTTTCATCGATTACGGCTACTTTAGACCCGGTACGAAATCCCGGATCAATGCCCATGATAATTTTCCCACGAACGGGGGGTTGCAAGAGTAAATTTTTCAGATTTTTGGCAAATATTCCGATGGCATGTGCATCGGCTTTTTCGGTTAAAGCGGTCCTAACTTCTCTCTGAATGGACGGAAATATCAAACGCTGGTAGCTATCGGCAATGGCCCGACGCAAATAATCGATAAAAACGGCTTTTTCGTTTTTTACGTACAATGCTTCGATCAAAGCAATCATTTGCGGGGATTCCACTTCGATGGTTACTTTTAGCACCCCTTCGTTTTCACCGCGATTGATAGCCAGAACCCGATGCGGCGGAATGGACTGAACGGGTTCGCTGTACTCGTAATACATTTCGTAGGGTGTGCGCCCTTCGCTGTGTTTTTCTACGCTTTGCAAAAGGCCGGTTTTGAACGTAGCTTCGCGTATCTGCTTACGTACTTCAGCATCGTCACTGATGACTTCGGCCACGATATCCATAGCTCCCTGCAGAGCTTCTTCAACCGTACGTACTTCCTTTTCTTCATTGACAAATTTAACGGCATACTCTTCGGGAGAACCTTCCGTAAGCTCGGGGTCCAGAATCATTTCGGCCAAAGGTTCCAGGCCTTTCTCTTTGGCTACGGTAGCCCGGGTACGTTTTTTGGGCTTGTAGGGCAAATACAAATCTTCTACTTCCTGCAGCTTGGTCGCTTTGAGAATTTTATTTTTCAATTCCGGGGTTAACTTGCCTTGTTCTTCGATGGAGGCCAAAATGGTCGCCTTGCGCGCTTCCAAAGCGCGCAGGTAATGGATGCGTTCTTCAATGGCACGAATCTGGTTTTCATCTAATGACCCGGTTACTTCTTTTCGATAGCGGGCAATAAAAGGTACGGTATTCCCGCTGTCTAAAAGTTCGATTGTATTTTGCACCTGAAAGGCTTTTAAATTAAGCTCGTCTGCTACGAATTGAATAATTTCTACTTCGGTCATATACGCCTCTTTAATTTTTAAACCGTTCGCAATTGTATTAAGCTTTCATTCAAACACCATATCGTTTGAATTGATTGCCTAATTTAAAAAATTGTTCGTATCATGCAACGGAAATTTTGTTTAAGAATTTTGACAATCATTTAATATATTGATAATTTTAAATGTTACACCAAGGAGATTTAGCATGCGAGATTTAGTTCGGGTTTTTAAAGCGCTTTCAGATCCTAACCGAGTGCGCATCTTAAAAATGTTGGAGATCAGACCGTTGTGTGTTTGCGAGATTACACGAATTTTAAACTTAGCCACTTCTACAGTTTCCAAGCATTTGTCCATTTTACGGGATGCCGATTTTATTTTGGATCACAAAGAAGGCAAATGGGTTACTTACAGCTTAAATCGCCAAACGCAATCGTCTTATATCGAAAAAATTCTGCCCCTGGTATCCCAATGGCTGGATAATGAAAAAACGGTTTTGGAAGACCAAACTAAGGTTCGCAACTTTTCCAAAGATAATTTGTGCGAAATTTAGATCGAGCGGTGTACATTTTTCCGGAAGGGAAAGCGATGGAACAATAAAAGTGCCGACAGCAAAGCTTCTTTCATCCCGTTAAAACGGGATGAGCAAACCGTTTAAACGGTTTCCCCAGCCTTCGTCTTTCACGACTTCCTGTGTAATTTGGCCAGAGGAAACAGCGCCAAAAACAGCAAGCTGACTATGGCAATCCCCCAGCCTAACCCCAGCCAATCCACCAAATACCCGATAACGGGACTTAAAAGTACCACGATCAATGTCTCCATTTGCGACATGGTTGAAAGTCCGGAGGCCATTATGTTCGAAGGCAACGTCTCGCTCAAATAGCTGACGATAAGCGGGCGACGCATATTACGCACCAAATAAAGCCCCACAAAAAAAAGTGCGGCCCAAAAAGGCCAACCAAAAGAAAGTGTAACACCGGCCAATAGTGTAATGCCAATCCCCGCCAAATAGGCCGCATCGATCGCTTGGGATAAACGCTTAAAGCGTTTTTCCAAGCGGAAAGCGTTACGCGCGCTTAAAGAAGTTAGAATGTACAATAAAAAGTAGGTCAATCCTACCAATATGGAAGTGCGTTCCTTTTGCGTCAAAAACAAAAAAATCGGTAATTGCAGGGCCAGGGCTTTTAACATCGGTTGAAAATAATCTTTCAAAGCCTTAAAAAATCCGCCGTAACTGGCCGCACTGAAAAATTGGCGCCAATATTCCAATTTGGCAAATTGACGAAAATAGGATTTGAGCACATCGGTTAATCGATGAAAAAACGAGCCCTGAGTGTGCTTCAGCTCGGATTTTTCAACGGCGTGATTCAAATATTTCGGATACGAAATCAAATTGACCAAATCCAAAAAATAGGGTAAAGCCGAAATCAAAAAGAGTAACCGGTATTGTTTGCCCCATAAAATAATCCCGATCGCCAAAAGAGAACTAAGCGCCGAACCCATTTGCGACCATGAGCGTGTACGACCATAAAACTGCGTTTTTAAATGCAATAAATGATTACGCTCCAAATAACTTAGAATCATGGCCTTATGAGTCCCGGAGCGAAACGCTTCTCCCATACCGAATAACAGCATGGCCGAAGCAAACAAAAGGTAAGACGTACTAAAATAGAAAATCAAAAACGAAATCAGATACGAAGAAAACGAAAAAATCATGGCATTCTTTCGGCCGTAGCTATCGGCCACAATGCCCGATGGTATTTCGAAAAGATTCTTACTGATTTCACGGATGGAATACAACGTGCCGATTTGGAAATACGAAAAGCCCACTTCCCGTAAAATTAAAATAATAAAGGCATCAAAAAAGCGTAAATTCTTTAAAAATCCGTAAGCACAAAATTTGTAGTATTGAAATGTGCGAAAAATTCTGCGCTCGTCCGAATCTCCCATGTGACCGTCCTCACTTGCCCTAAAGCAATAAAACATCTAAATTCATTAAATTTAATTTAAGTAAATTGTGTTTTTTTGAAAAATTAATTTAGAAAAAGCTCAGAACAATTTTTACGGACAGGAGCCCTATTTGAAACCTGTTTTGCGTTTTGCACCCAGTCCCACCGGTTATCTTCACGTGGGCGGCGCCAGAACCGCTATTTTTAATTGGTTGATTGCACGGCAAAAAGGCGGACAATTTTTATTGCGTATCGAAGATACCGATCGCGTCCGTTCCACGCAAGAATCTATCCGGGCCATCCTTTCGGCTCTGCAATGGTTGGGGCTTGATTGGGACGGAGAAATCCGTTTCCAAAGCGCCAATAAACAACGTCATTTGGATGTGGCGCAGCGTCTTTTGCAAGAAGGTAAAGCCTACCGTTGTTTTTGTACCAAAGAAGAATTGGAAGCCAAGCGTAAACGAGCCGAAGCCCTTAAATTAAATCAACGATACGATGGCACCTGCCGCCATTTAACGCCTGAACAAATTCGCCAAAAA
The DNA here is from genome assembly GCA_964532875.1 of uncultured Caldithrix sp. GTDB lineage: Bacteria > Calditrichota > Calditrichia > Calditrichales > Calditrichaceae > Caldithrix. The sequence goes on from CAZHIZ010000038.1 coordinate 21,968, forward strand.
TTGGAGCGCAGCCTTCCCTTTGCCATTCGCTTTAAGGTGCCCGAAGGTCACGTAACGTTTAACGATCTTATTCACGGCCCGATGACCGTGGCAAATAGCACCCTCGACGATTTCATTATCGTACGTTCCGATAACACGCCGGTCTACCAATTAGCCGTGGTGGTTGACGACCATGACATGGGGGTAAACCTTGTCCTACGCGGTGATGACCATATCTCCAACACAAACAAACAAATTCTGCTTTATCAGGCTTTAAATTGGCCCGTGCCCCAATTCGGCCATTTACCGCTAATTTTGGGCCCGGACAAAAATCGCCTTTCCAAACGACACGGCGCCACCTCGGTTGAAGAATTTCGTAAAATGGGCGTCTTCCCCGAAGCCTTGTTCAATTATTTGTGCTTATTGGGCTGGTCTCCGGGGGATGACAGTGAAATTTTAAGCAAAGATGAATTGCTTAAACGTTTCAATATCGAACGGATTAATAAGACACCCGCCGTTTTCGATGTGCAGAAATTACTGTGGATGAATGCCAAATATCTGGCCCAAAAGCCGTTAGAAGAATTACACCCCTTTATCGAAGATTGGCTCAAAGAACACAACCTTCCCCTGAACGTTTTAGAAGATCAACGCTTTCGCTATCTCATTCAACTTTTGCAAATACGTTCCAAAACCGTCACTGAACTGACCGCACAGTTGCCTCTTTTCTTCCAGGATCCCGAAGATTACGAAGAAAAGGGAGTCAAAAAATTTTTTAACAAAGAAAACAGCCTTCAAATCCTTGAACAACTTTACACCTTATTCGAAACTCAGCCTGACCGATTTTTCGACAATCTGCAAGAAATTGAACAGAGCATACGAAAATTGGCTGAAGATTTAGGGCTTTCCGCCGGGAAACTCATCCATCCCTTGCGCCTGGCCCTAACGGGACGTACGGCCAGCCCGGGAATATTTGAACTCATTTATGTCTTAGGTCGAAAAAAGGTTTTGAATCGGCTAAAAAATGCCATAAATTACACTAAAAAGTTGATTCAATAACATGTTGTATGAAAATTTAAACATACTTGCTGTCAATACTGACGAAAATTTGACACGACTTTTAAATGGCATTTTAGGGGCCATCGGATATCGAATGACCCTGGAGAAAGGCTCATCGTTCCCGTTTCAAACCCTTTCGGAGCAATCATTCGATCTTACTATTATCGACCACAACACATCATCTTTTTCACCGGATGACTTAAAAAAAATCCAACTCATCAATCCGGAAATTCACACACTTCTCATTGTGCACAATCTTAATCACTTGCGGGATTGGCAAAATTTTAGAAACCTTAACATCATCGAACAGAAAGCACTTCCCGAACGTTTGCCTTTAATACTCAGCCATTTTTACTCGGAGTTCAGTAGCCGGCGCGTTTCCAATTTGCTTTACTGGAAACTCATTAAAGAAGCTTTACAAGAAAACAATCTCTTTACGGCCATTGTGGATGCCCAGGCGGACATTGTATTTCTGAATCGTACGGCTCAGGAAATTTTAAAAACTCGATTAGAGGAAGATACTCCTCTTAATTTTGCGGATTTTCTCAAAGAAGGCAAAAAAGTCTGGAATTACATCATCAATAAATTAAAAACACAGGGATCAGCCTCTTTTAGACTGCAATTGGAACTTGTAGACACTAATTTCAATGAATTTTCATTTCCCGTATCGGTGCGCACCGTTAAAAACGGAAATGAGTATTACATCCTTCATGGCGCCTGTCTAACCAATACCGTAAATGCACCGGCCCTGACTTCGGAAACCGTGCTAAATGCCTTTGCCGATTCCCTGGCCAATGAATTATTAAATCCCTTAAATGTCATTTGGGGCCGCTTGCAACTCTTTCAGGGCAGTTCACATCTTAGCAAGCAGGATAAACATCATCTTGAAATGGTGGAACGTCAGATCCAGCGCATTAA